>JADEZP010000157.1 GCA_015206805.1 Quinella sp. 1Q7
CCAAAATTTGCTCGCGTGTCGTGCGATAGTAAGAGTCTTCGCCCGAAAGTTCGCCCAACGATTTTGCAAGCTCCAAAACGATTTCAAGCGGCGGGCGACCCGCATTAATCGCGTCGGTGAGTTTGACGCGGAGACTTTGCGCCGCGCCGTAAAATTTTTTGTCAGCCAAATTAATCGCTCCTTTGATGTTCAGCGCAACGATAACACAATCGCGCCCGCTATGCAAAGTATCGCGTCGAAAATTTTTGCCACCGAAGTTCTGCGATAAAGTTTGAGGCCGCTCATGGATGAGCGGCCGTGATCGCCGCCGTTAGAAAACGTGACGTTTTCGTAGGCGGCTGTCTTTTCTTTGCTACTTTCTTTTGGACAAGCAAAAGAAAGTAGACCACAAAAACTTAAATTAAGTTCAAACGTTTGGAGGACGCGCCGCCCGCCGCCATACGCAATCGGCAACGCCCCAACGTGCAAACGTGACGCTTGAACCTGCAAATGTCCGCCGCAATGTTCAGACTGCCGCAAGCCGCCGCGCTCCCCAACGTGCAAACGTGACGCTTGCCCCTGCAAATGTCCGCCGCAAGTTGCACTGACCGCAAGCCGCCGCGTTGTCCGACGTGTCGATTATTTCAACGTAAGCAACGCGACGCCCGTCATGCAAAGTATCGCGCCGAAAATTTTGCGCAACGTGATTTGTTCGCCGTAAAAGACGCCGCCGACCGCAATCATTGCCAACGCGATTAAAATGTTCACGATAAGCGACGCCGTCGACAGCTCGCCGCCCGCGCGATAAATCATCACGAAGCCGACTTCCACGCCCGTTATCGACAGCCCCATCAAAATGCAAGCCCAATTCGTCCGCGCCGCCTCGACCAAAATTTTTTCGTGCGGCGTCAACCAAAACATCAGCGCGCTTGCAACGAGTGCCGTCGCGTAATTGACGACCAGCCCCATGAACGCGTTTTGCTCGACGGGAATTGATTTGCTCGCCACGTGATAAAAAACGTTGGCGACAACTGCAAGCATTATCGGCAAGAAAATCATCACGCCACCTCCAAACATGAACTGAACCGTGTCTAAATGACGCACATTATAGCATTTTTGTATCGTGCAGGGGAATTGCGGCGCGGGCAGAATAAACCAGTCAACAGCGAATGGAGAACTTGCAGACATGAACATTGTTATTTCCGGCTACTACGGCTCGAAGAACGGCGGCGACGAAGCGATGCTCGCGGCGATGCTTGAAGTCTTGCGCGACGAAATTCCCGACCTGCACGCGACGGTTATTTCAATCAATCCCGAATATACCAGACGCCGTCACAATGTCGACGCGGTGGAACGCCCGGACATTCGGACAATCATAAAAAAAATCCGTGCGGCGGATTTGCTGATAAGCGGCGGCGGCTCACTGCTCCAAAACGTGACGAGCGGGCGCAGTCTTTACTATTACCTCGCGATAATTTTTTTTGCGCTGATATTCGGGCGCAAGGTCATGCTGTACGCGCAGGGAATCGGTCCCGTTCGCGGCACAATGGCGCGTAAATTGATGAACGTCATCTTGAATCGCGTCGACTTGATAACCGTCAGAGACCGCGGCTCGCTCAAGGAGTTGGAACGTCTGCAAATCACGCGCCCGAAAATTTTTTGCACAGCCGACCCCGTCCTTGCACTCAAGCCCGCGTCGCTCGACCTCGGCGAAAAAATTTTGGCGCGACACGGAATTTCACGCGACGGAAAATTTATCGGCGTTGCAATTCGTCACTGGCTCGATTGGGAAAATTTCAGCCGCGAACTTGCCGCCTCACTCGACCGACTTGCCGACGACGCGAAAATTATTTTCCTGCCGATGAAATTTCCCGAAGACATCCGCGCCGCACAATCGACCGCCGCGCTCATGAAGTCGCCTTGCACCGTGCTCGACGAAGAATTTTCCACGCGCGAAATTTTGAGCCTCGTCGGGTGCATGGACGTTTTAATCGGCGTCCGACTGCACGCGCTGATTTTCGCGGGCGTAATGGGCGTGCCGATGTTGGGAATTTCCTACGACCCGAAGATTGAACGTTTCCTCGACTCAATCGGAGAAAAACCGCTGGGAACGTTGCGCGACGTGACTGCCACAGAAATTTTCGACGCGACGCTGAAAAAACTTCGCACGCCGAAAATTTCCCGCGACGTAAACTTATTGCGGGAGCTCGGCGACTTGGCGCGACTGAACGCAAAATTGGCGGCAGAGTTGCTCGGAGGTGCGTGATGACCGAAAATTTTTTGCTCAAGAAAATCGTCGACCGCTCGACTCTTAATGTCGGCTTCGCAATTCCCGTCGACAAGCACGCGGCGTTATCGTGCCGGTTGAGCGGCGGCGCGTTGGCTCACGGAGAAAAGCGCACGATTAAAATTTTCCTGCGCGGCGAAATTTTTGACGTTAAGTTGAGCAGTTCGGGCTTCGACCGCCGCAAATATCCCACGCACAGCGAACAGTGGCAGGTGCTTTATTCCGCCGCCGTCGCCGCAAAGATTCGCGAAAATTTTTCGTTGTCGCAGGAGCTGATGTTTTATCCCGCCGACATGAAAGACGCGTTCGTTTTGGAGCCGAACTTTGCCGCTGACGCCGAGTTGACGCTTGAACGAATTTTGGAGCTGTCGACGCTGACGGATCCCGACGCGGCGATTGTCGCACGCTATCACTTGGAACGTTATCGCCGGCTCAATCGGGAAATCGGCGACATGTTGAAGCGCACTTACAAATACCGTTGCCAAATTTGCGGGCTCAACGTCGGGAAAATTTACGGCGAACACTTGGCGGAGTGTCATCATATCGCGCCGTTTTCGCAAAGCCTCGACAACGACGCAAGCAATTTGCTGATTGTCTGCCCGAATCATCACCGCATAATTCATCTTGCCGCGCCGACCTTCGACCGCCGGCACAAGCTGTACATTTATCCGAACGGGCGCAAGGAATTTTTACTGCTGAACGAACATTTGTAAGCGACGCCCGCCGCACCGCCCGCAACTGAAACAGGATGTTTCAGCGTGCAATTCTTTGGGCAAGCAAAGAAAAGTAGATGCTATAAACTCAATCGAAGTTCAAACGTTCGGTCGGCGCAACACCCGTCAACGCGGACTGCGCGCCGATAAACTTGCGACGCCGACAATCTCTGATATAATGACAAAAATTTTTTCCGAGGTGACAAATTTTGAGAGCAACCCAACTTTACGCGCCGACGTTGCGCGAATCGCCTGCCGAAGCCGAACTTGTCAGCCACAAACTGATGTATCGCGCGGGACTGATTCGCAAGGCGGCGGGCGGTCTGTATTCGTATCTGCCGCTCGGTTGGCGCACCATGAAAAAAATC
>JADEZP010000158.1 GCA_015206805.1 Quinella sp. 1Q7
CGGAACTTGCGGCGGGCGTGATACTCGTCGGCACATGTCCCGGCGGCACGTCGTCGAACGTGATGACGTTCCTTGCTCGCGGCGACCTTGCGCTGTCGGTGTCAATGACAATGGCGTCGACGATTCTTGCACCGCTCGTGACGCCGCTGTTGACGTGGTTACTTGCGGGCGCGTGGATTGAAGTGTCGCTTGCCGCAATGATGATGTCGATTGTGAAAGTCGTCGTCGCGCCGATTTTACTGGGGATTATCGTCAACGGACTGTTCGGCGATTTTGTCGGGCGCGTCGTGAAAATTTTGCCGCTGGTGTCGATTGTCGCGATACTGCTGATTGCGGGCGGAGTCGTCGCCGTGAATGCCGCGAAAATTTTGGAGACGGGCGCGACGATTCTTATGCTGGTCGTCCTGCACAATCTCGGCGGTTACGGACTCGGCTTCTGCGCGGCGAAAATTTTCGGGCTGAACGTCGCGAAGACGAAGGCACTCACGATTGAAGTCGGCATGCAAAATTCGGGGCTGGCGACGGCGTTGGCAATGGCTCACTTCGGCGCGGCGGCGGCAATCCCCGCCGTATTCTTCAGCGTGTGGCACAATATCAGCGGCTCAATCGCGGCGAATTATCTGTCGCGTCAATCGAACAAACTCAACTGAACGGGTCGCGCAAAATTTCTCGGCGGCGTGAAAGTTTTCGGCGGCACGGAAATTTTTTCGCCGCGCTGAAATTTGGCGGCTTCAGTCCGCGCAAGGAAGTCGCAACGTTCATTGAGCGGATTGCCCGCGTGACCTTTGACCCAACGGAAATTTACGTTGCGTGTCGAAATGAGCGCGTCGAGCTCCAGCCACAAATCGCGATTGAGCACGTGAGCACCCGTCGACGTGCGCCAACCGTTGCGCTTCCATTTGGACAGCCAACCGTTCGTGAAGGCGTTCTTCAGGTAACTGCTGTCGGTGTAAAGTTCGACGCGTGAAGTCGCAGAAACTTTCTCCAGCGCGCGAAGTGCAGCCGTCAACTCCATGCGATTGTTGGTCGTATGAGCCGCGCCGCCGCAAATTTCCATGCGCTGATTGTTTTCGTCGACGATGACTGCCGCCCAACCGCCCGCGCCGGGGTTTCCGAGGCACGAGCCGTCCGTGTGAATCTGAATCATATTTTTACCTCCGAAGGTGTGATAACAATTAGGAATGAGGAATTAGGAATTAGGAATGATAACTTGTCAGCCAAGCTCCGCACGTTGCCCGACGCGCCCGGCGTTTACATCATGCGCGACGCCCGCGGCAAAGTTATTTACGTCGGCAAGGCGGTCGTGCTCAAAAATCGCGTGCGGCAATATTTCCAATCGAGCAAGTCTCACGGCGCGAAGGTCACGGCAATGGTCGCGCATATTGCCGACATTGAAACGATTGTCACCGCCAACGAAGTCGAGGCGTTGATTCTGGAGTGCAACCTAATCAAGAAGTACCGCCCGCGCTACAACGTGTTGCTCAAGGACGACAAATCTTATCCGTATCTGAAATTGACGGCGGAGGACTTCCCGCGAATCGTTTTGACGCGGCGCGTGATTCGTGACGGGTCGCGCTACTTCGGACCTTACACGAGCGGACTTGCCGTCAAGGAGACGTTGCAGTTGTTGCGGAAAATTTTTCCCCTGCGCACGTGCACGAGCTTCCACAAGCGTCCGTGCCTGGAATTTCACATCAAGCGGTGTCTTGCTCCGTGTGCCGAAAAAATTTCCCGCGAAGATTATATGCGGCTTGTCAATGCGGCGGAAAAATTTTTGGAGGGTCGGACGGCGGCAGTCGAACGCGAACTTGCCGCGCAGATGTCGGAGGCGGCGGAGTCTCTCAATTTCGAGCGGGCGGCACATTTGCGCGACGTGTTGCTTGCCGTGCGAAAAGTCGTCGAGAAACAAAAAATCGTCAGCGACGTCGGCGACGTTGACGCAATCGGCTTGGCGCGATTGGACGGCGCAACCTGCGTGCAAATTTTTTTCGTGCGAGACGGCAAAGTTATCGGGCGCGAAAATTTCCAACTCAACGGCGCGGCGGACGAATCCGACGTTCAAGCGGTCACGGCGTTCATCAAGCAGTACTACAGCCGCGCAGAAATTTCAGCGGCGGAAATTTTGTTGCCCGTCGAGCTCACTGCGGCGGACGTGAAACTTTTGAGCGCGTGGCTCAACGTGAAAATCGTCACTCCAAAACGCGGCGTCAAGCGCGGACTTGTCGACATGGCGAATCAAAATGCGGCGAAATTTTTGGCGGAGGAGGCGGCGCGTCATCAACTGCAGGTCGCGCAAACTTTCGGGGCGGTCGAGGAACTGCGGACGTTGCTCAAGTTGCCGACGTTGCCGCGACGCATGGAGTGCTTCGACATATCGCACATACAAGGCTCGGAAACCGTCGCGTCAATGGTCGTTTTCACGGACGGCGCACCCGACAAGCGCAGTTATCGGCGATTCAAGATTCGTTCGGCGGAAGGTAAGCCCGACGATTTTTTATCGATGCGCGAAGTCACGAGTCGACGCTACGGGAAAATTTCGGAGCTACCCGATTTGATTGTCATTGACGGCGGACAAGGTCAGTTGAGCGCGGCACTTGAAATTATTCGCGGCGCGGGACTTCAAACGCCCGTAATCGGACTCGCCAAACAATTCGAGCTGATTTTCGTCGAGGGCTCAAGCGTCCCGATTGAACTGCCGCGCGACAGCCAAGCCCTTAAGCTAATGCAACGAATCCGCGACGAGGCTCACCGTTTCGCGATAACTTACCACCGCAAACTTCGGCGGGCGCGCAACCTTAAATCGGCACTGGATGACGTGGCGGGAATCGGCGTCAAGCGGCGGACTGCACTGCTGAAAAAATTCGGCTCACTTGCGGCGATAAAGGCGGCGTCGATTGATGAACTGCTTGCCGTGCCGAGCATGACGCGCAATGCCGTCGACGCACTGAAAAAATTTTTCGCCGCACCATAAGAAAAAACCCCCGCTCAACTTGAGCGAGGGTCAGACTGTAGACAAAAAGCACCTTTCAAGTAAAATAAGCTTGGGAGGTGCTTTTCAATGTACAGAAAGAAAAATCGAGAAAAACAAATGGCGGAAGTCAAAATCAATTTGGAAGCCCTGGTGCCGCAAAATCACATATTGCGAGCGATAGATAGGGCGATAGATTTCAGTTTTATCTACGAGGAAGTAGAAGGCTTATATAGTGAGAAGGGACGCCCCGGTATTGACCCTGTCAGTCTCTTTAAAATCGTTTTTATCCAATATTTGTTCGGAATCCGCTCGATGCGCCAGACGATAAGGGAAATAGAAGTGAACGTGGCGTATAGATGGTTCATAGGCTATT
>JADEZP010000001.1 GCA_015206805.1 Quinella sp. 1Q7
ACGAGGCTTATAAATATTTCGGCTTGCGGGTAGAGATAAGTAAGAAGCTTAAGGGGCACGGTTGGCAAGTGTTACCAAAACGCTGGATAGTGGAGCGGACTTTTTCTTGGCTTAATCACTCTCGGCGACTTAGCAAAGACTACGAGCTGACGATTGCTTCTGCCGAGACCTTGATTAAGATTTCTCATATTCACACTTTGCTTAATCGTTTATGAACACCTGTTCTAAACATCAAAGTTATCGAAACGTTCGTGCGACGCCGCAACCGTCACGGACAACGCGCCGACCGTCGCGCTTGCAAACGACTTTGACGGTTGATATACTTGCCGCAATTTGAACAACGCTTAATCGGGAGTGTGACGTTATACAAGTGAACAGCAAGAAATTATTTTGGGCGCGAATGTTGGCGTGCGTGCTTATGTGTCTGCTGACGCTGTGCACGGCGACAAACGATTGCGCGGCGCGAAAAAAAGTCGTGCGCGAAAAAATTTTGTACATTCCGCACGACAGCCGACCAATCGTCACGCGACAGACAACGGAGATCCTCGAAAAAGCGGGCATACAAATTGTCACGCCGCCCGAAGAACTTTTGGGCAACCGCGAAAATTTGGGCGACCCCGATTTGCTGTGGGATTGGCTCAACAAAAACGCGACTAAAGATTTGACGGCGGCGGTCATTTCGTCGGACGCCCTGCTTTACGGCAGTTTGGTCGGCTCACGCAAGCACGACTTCGACGGCGACGAAATTTTGGCGCGGACGGATTTGTTCGCCGAATTCCGCCGCAAGCATAAAAAATTGCCGCTGTACGTCTTCGGCTCGGTAATGCGCACGCCGCGCACGGGCTTGGCTTCGGGCTACGAAGAGCCGGATTATTATCACTACTACGGCACGAACATTTTCCGCCTGACGGAGCTCATGGATAAGCAGGAGCTCGAAGGTCTCACGCCGCGCGAAATTAAAGAATTCAACTTCCTGCAACGGCTCATTCCGACGCGGGCGATTGAGGACTGGATGGGTCGGCGCGAAAAAAATTTTTCCGCCAACAAAAAACTAATCGACTGCGCCCGCAACAAGACGTTCGATTATCTCCTGCTCGGTCGCGACGACAACGCGCCCTACTCCCAAACGCACAACGAAGGTCGCAAACTTTCGGAATACGGTCGCAAGCTCGGCACCGACAAATATCTGACGACGGCGGGCATTGACGAAATCGGGCTTGTACTTTTGACGCGGGCGGCTAACGAACACGCCAAAACTTCCCCGAAAGTTTTCGTCAAGTACAACTGGGGACGCGGCGCGCGAACAATTCCGTCGTATTCCGACGAGGCGATTGACACTTCGATTCACGCGGCAATTACGGCGGCGGGCGCGACACTTACCGACGACGAGGCGGACGCGGACTTTATACTTGCCGTCAACACGAATCCTTCGGGCGAAACTTACGAGGCGGACAACGACATTAACGACGGCACTTCACGCGACGGCACGCGCTTTTTCGTCGACATGGTCGAAGATTACGTCGACGCGGGGCGCAAAGTTATCGTCGCGGATGTCGCCTTCGCAAACGGCTCGGATAACGCGCTGATGGAGCAACTTCGCCGACGCGCTCTGCTGTTCAAGTTGAACGCTTACGGCGGCTGGAACACCCCGACGAATTCTTCGGGCTTCGCGTTGAGCACGGGACTGCTTACCCCGCGCATGAAGGACGCCGCCGTTGACGAACTGCTTTTGCGCCGTTATCTGGACGATTGGGCTTATCAGGCGAACGTTCGCAAAATTGGCGCGGCTCAACTCAACTGGATTGCCGGTGACGGTCGCTACGAGTCGCTTGACGATAAACGCGACGCCGCCGCCGACAACTGCGCAATGTTGCTGAAGGCGTTCGCGCGCAGGAATTTGCCTGCCTTCACGGGCAACGACGATATCCGCGTGCGCTTCCCGTGGAACCGTATGTTCGAGGCTGACATTTCAATCGGCAACAGATAAAAATTGCCCCGACGTTGTGCCATGGCTTTTTAATTGAAAATTTTTGTTCCACGCTGTAAAATATGCCTGTCGTTATCCGACCCCGAACCCAAAGTTCAAGAAAGGGGGGATATGCGATGGGTGAGCTTTACGACCTTATAAAGAGAATCGTCGCGAATGTCATTGCACGTTTCGTGTACGAGTTGCTCAAGTACCTCTTCGAGGATGACGACACTTGAGCCCCTGAATTGCGCTTTTAGATAGCGCAACCCCCGAGAGTCTGTGACCAGCAGACATGCTCGGGGGTTTTTGTTTGCGCTTGGATACGCGATGGGTGATTTTCGTAGTTTCCTTTGTGCATTATATCAGCCGCGAAAAATTTTTCAAGTGCCGAAGTCGACGCTCGGCAAATTTTCCACAATCTCCAGCGTCCGCAAGCTGACCGTGATACTGCTCAATATCAAGTTCAAAATGTAGCGCGGATTGCCGTGCTCAATGCCCCACGCGTTCGCGTCGTTGACAATGCCGCTCGCCTTGTCGGTCTTGACGCGGTAACGGTCGATTATCCATTCAAGCGGACTGCGCCCGTTGACGACATAATCAAACGCTTGCGGCGGGATGTTGCGTATCTTGATGTGGCGGTTGTAAATCAGCGTCGTGCGGTCGTCCTTGGCAAAACGCAACTTGTCGACGCGGAAGTCGCCGTGCTCCGTGCCGATAACTTCAACGTCGGCGGGCGGCTGTGATTCGTAGTGCAAATGAATATTGGCAAGCTGACGACCTGCGCGGCTCAACTGCCAAAATTTTTCCGCGTCGGCAACCAAAATGATTCGCGTCAAAGATTTCTTCAGCTCGTTGGCAAAGCGTTCGCGGTAGCTCGGCAGGTGCAAAAATCCGTACACGTAATAGAACACGTCCTCGCGCTCAACGTCGTCGTAAAGTTCGCGGGCACGTTGCAATACAAGACCGCTCACGCCGCTCAAGTCGCCGCCAACGAGATCCGCAACTTCCGCAAAACTTACGGCGGTGCGGCTTGCCTGCCTCATAAGGACTTCGACCCCGCTGACTTCGATACCATGTTCAACGACAACGACCTTGACTTCAGCGGCGAAGGAAAAACCATCATTATTGACGAGCCGCCGACTGACCCGTTGACCGCCGCGCAAGCCGAATACGACGCCGCACGCGCCGCCTCGCAAGCCGCCACTCAAGCCGTCATTGACGCCGATAACGTCCTGCGCCACGCTAAGGAGCTCGAATATCAAGCCGCCGAACGTGAGTCCGCCGCCTTCTTCAAGCTCGGCAACCTCAAGCGGGAAATCACTGACACCGTCGACCGCCTCAATGCCGCCGCGCCCGAAGGTTGGAGCGTCGTCCCTGACCCCGACAATAAAAAATTCTTCGTCAAGACGGGCGGTAAATCCGTCGCCGAAATCGATAGCCTCGCCCTCGCTAAGGTCTTGCCGCCCGATAAATTCTTCGCACGTTTCACGCCGCTGACTGACGACGAGCCGAACCAACGCTACGCCGACCAACTTTATCAAGAATACCTTGAGCTCCTCGATATGCGCGACAATCTGTCCGACGACCCCGAACGACTCAAAGTCATTGACGGGCTTATCAGAGACCTTGAACGCGAAATGCTTGCCGCACGTCTCGACTTGCCTACATCAACTCCGACCTCCGCCTGCTAGACGTAAATCGTACCTCACGCCGCTCCGAACGGGGCGGTTTTTTATGGTTTAAACAGCCAAATCATTACGCCGACATAAATCGCAAACATTAAACCAGTTCCAATGTCCTGACCCGTGATTGTCAGCGTTGGGATTGTTATCGTTATACTCATGGTGCCTCCTCACTCAAAGTTTCGGTTTATTCGGCAATTCGTATTTATCGAACAGTGCCAAAAGTCGCCGCTTGTATTCTTCATGAACAGGCGCATAAGCTTCACGATTGGTATCCAAACCTTGAATTGCTCCTTCCAACGCCAATTGCCGGCTTATTTTTTCCGCTTCGTCGTTAGACCATTTTATCAATGCTCGATATTCTTCATTTGCTTTTCGCCAACGTTCTTCCAACGTCATCGCAACCATCTCCTGTAACCAAAGCCTTTCGTCAACGCAAAATCTACAACTTGCCCGTGTCTGAAGGTATATTCGTCGGCATTTTCTAACGTTACAATGTTGTCTATATCTTCGGAATTACGATTGAGTTCATAGATAAATCGTTCGTCAATGCCGCGAAGTTGCTCCAAATTGAAACGAGTAAACAATCGGCAATCTGACTCACTGAAAGTATATTCATTATCAGAGCCGACGGGGTGGTTATGCGTGACGATTGCTCCGTATAATTCATCACCGAGCTCTTCAATGGTCGGGAGCGTGTTTAAATCACCCGAACAATGATAAATATCACCGCGTCGAGTAATTATGACGGCGTGCTCAACGGGTGCCGTGACAATTTGCGCCTCGTAATGTTCCAAAGTTTTTTGAATAGCATTCGCCGTGACATTTTCGAGTTTGCCGATTAATTTTGGCGGAGTGCCCTGCGTGACCGTCAGATTGATATTACCCGCCGCCAAACCAACTTTACCACCCGACGCCGCAGTAGGCAAGCGACCTGCCGACAAGTCGTCAATGACTTGTCGACCGCGCTGTCGTAACGGCGATTGCTCGTCGGCTTGACGTCGCGCGTCGAATTCCGCACGCCACGTATCAAGCGACTTCGTCTTGTCGATGTAAATTGCTTTCCAGTCGCGATAGCTCATATCGGCGGGCACGCGTCGGTAATGGTCGACGACTTCGCCGTTACTTAGCGTGATTTTTACTTTGGTGCCGTTGACTTCGCCGAACGGTGTTTTGATTTTTTTGTCGCCCGATTCGTCAGCATCGAGACTGACTGATTTGCCCTTGACGCTGTCGCCGAAATCACGGGCGGCGCGTGTACCGTATTGGAGCCCGTCATAGGCGACGATAGTACAGCGGCAACGGGCATGCATTGGCGGAGCGTTCTCGCCCTGATTCATTTCCGACAACTTGTAAACTTCGCCGTCACGTTCGCCGCAACGAGCGCACGTCCGACGATCCAACGTCGCCATAAATTGGTAGTGCGTGAATTCGGCTGTGCGCATTGCGTCGGCACTGGCGCGATTTTTTTCGCTTACCGTTTAAATAACCAAACCATCAGACCAACATACAACGCGAACATTAAAGTCGCTCCAATGTCCTGACCCGTGATTGTCAACGTCGGGATTGTTATCGTTATACTCATGGTGCCTCCAATAAAAAAAACGTCCTAAGGCGTTGTGATTGTATTTTTTGAAACAACATTAAACTCGAATGCACGTCAATACTACCACAGCTTTAATCTTGTGTCGGGTGGCAAACCGTACTTATCGAAAATATTTTTCATTAGTGTGTTGACTTTTTTATTGTGTGACGCATAAATTTCCGAGTTGCCATCAAGACCGGGTGTAAGCTTTCCTAAACGCTTAAGTTCCGTTGTAATTCTTTCCTCTTCTTTGATACTCCAATCCAACAAGTCACGAATTTCTTTTACCGCGTTTACTTTACGTTTTTCTAAATCATTCATGTCGCCATCTCCTATAACCGAATCCCAAAAATCGTGCCAGTTGTATATTTCTCAAGTGGCTATTGGTAAACGTTTCTTCATCTCCTGCAACAACATCGTCTTCGCTGTCCAAGAACGCAGAATTACGATTTAATTCATATATAAATTTTTCGTCAATGCCGCGAAGTCGCGCCAATTTATAATTTTCAAATAAATACCTGTCTTTCAGGCTGAAAGAGTAGTCGTTGTCCGATCCGATAGGATGATTGTGCGTGACGATTGCCCCACGCAATTTGTCACCAAGCTCAACAATCGTATCAAGGTCATTCAAAGTACCTGTGCAATGATAAATATCGCCGCTCCGAGTGATAATTATTGCGTTTTCAACGAGCTCTTTAACTATCAACGGCTCGTAATAATCAAGTACACGCTTGATTTGCGCGGCGTCTTTAAAATCAATGGAGCCCATGTAATAAGGCGATATGCCGCTTGCGCCTAGAGCACTTGCTTTATCTCCCGCCAACAAGCCAACTTTACCACCCGCCGTCGGCTTAGGCAACTGACCTGCGGCAAGTTTATCGATAATCGCTCGACCGCGCTGACGTAACGGCGATATAGACCGCCTTCCAATCGCGATAGCTCATATCGGCGGGCACGCGTCTGTAACGGTCGACGACTTCGCCGTCATGTTCGCCGCAACGCGCGCACATCCGACGACTCAACGCCTTGCATACAAATTCCCGTAGTGCTATGAAAAAAAGCCCCGACTTGTTGTCAAGGCTCGTTGTTGTTGATTGATGTCACGGCTTGAAACTTTTGATTATGGCGCAAATTTTTCGGACGTCGTCCGCAGTCAAACCGCCGTACATCGGCAAACTCAAGACCTGCTGCCCGACAACATTGGCGACGGGCAAATTGGCTGGACTCGACGAATTCAACTGACGATAGCACGTGAACTCACTGCACAGCGGGTGAAAATATTTTCGGGCGTAAACGTTGTAATCGCGCAGTGCCGCACAGACATAATCCCGCGAACGTCCGAAAATTTTTTCGTCGAAGCGCACGACGTAATACTGATGATTCAGCTTGACATTCGCCGCGCACTTGGGCATGAGCGTCAAGCCGTCGACGCCCGAAAGTTCCTCGTCGTAAACCGCGTGCAGACGAATTCGCTTTTGACGTTCAGCCTCCACGTAGCCGAGCATGATTCGCCCGACAGCCGCGCGAATTTCGTCGAGCTTGCCGTTGATGCCGGGCATAACAACTTCGTCCTCGTTCTTGATGCCGAAATTTTTCAGCAGGTCAATCCGTTGCTTGACGTGTTCGTCGTTCATGGTGAGCGCACCGCCTTCAAGCGTGTGATAAAGTTTCGTCGCGTGGAAGCTGAACATCGAAATATCGCCGAACGTGCCGATACCGCGCCCGCCAATTTCAACGCCGAACGCGTGCGCCGCGTCGTAAACAACCTTCAAGCCGTAGCGGTCGGCAACATCCCGAATCGTCGCAACGTCGCAGGGCGTGCCGAAGACGTGCACAGCCAAAATCGCGGTCGTATGCGGAGTTATCATCGACTCAATCTTTGCGGCGTCAATGTTCATTGTCTCGGCGTCAACGTCGCAAAAAATCGGAGTGATGTTGTTCCAGCTCAAGACGTGCGGCGTCGCGGCGAATGTGAACGGAGTCGTTATGACCTCGCCGCTCAAGCGCAAACTTTGGCACGCAACCATCAGCGCGATTGTCCCGTTGTTGAACAGCGATAAATTCGGCACGCGCAAAAATTCCGTGAGCTCGCGCTCAAGCATTGTGTGTTGCGGACCGTTGTTGGTGAGCCACTTCGCCGCCCAGATATCGCGCAATTTTTCCGTGACTTCCTCGATTGTCGGGAAGACGGGTCGCGTCACGTAAATTCTTTCGGTGAACGGTTCAAGCATGGTTGAGACCTCCTGCGTAAAAAATTTTAGTTGGCGGCTGACGGGACGGCGTGCGAATTCTGCAAACTTCAGGCGTCGTCAGTCGATTTGTCGGCAAAATTTTTTAGTCGGCAACTGACGGGACGGCGGACGAATTCCGCAAACTTCAGGCGTCGTCAGTCGATTTGTCCGCAGAATTTTTGGCGGCGCGTTCAGCTTCAGCCTTGTGGAGTTTGTCGGCGGCTTTAGGGTCGATTTTTTCCAGATACGTCAGCGGGACGATGTGCGGATTTTTTTTCGACAGCACGTAGCACTTGCGATAACTTTCGGTCGCGGCGTCGACGTTGCCCTGCTCGTCGAAAATGTCGCCCTGCAAACGGTAAGCAATGGGATTTTTTTCATCGACGGCAAGTGCGCGATTGATATCCTCCAGCGCAAGGTCGACTTCGCCGCGCATGTGCCGAACGTCCGCGCGATTCAGGAAGTTGTAAAGATTTTTCGGATCCTGCGCGACGGCGGTATCAACGTCGGCAAGCGCACCGTCATAGTCGCCGCAAATCGCCTTCGCCCGCCCGCGAATCGCCAAGCACTCGGCAAGGTCGTCTTGATTCGCCGCACGCATCGCCCGTTCAATTTCGACAAGCGCAAGTTCGCCCTGCCCGTGGTCGTTGTAAATGTCGGCGTTGACGCGCAGTTGAGTAGCCGCCTTAGCTTTGGCGGTGTCGGCGTCGACACGAACTTTAGCCCAACGCTCCTCACGCGCCGCGTCAGCCTCATGAATCCGTTGACGCGTGCGGGGGCTTTCGTATTTGTAGGCAAGCTCAACCAGCGTCTGAATCTTGTCGCCCAGATTGTACAGCGCGGAAAGTTCGCGCACCTCGCGGTAGGCAAAATCGTCCGTCAAAAAATCCGTCTGATTGCCGACGCGCCGAAAGTTCCAGCCGTCAATCGTGTCGTGGTCGTGAAAAGCCTTCGACAGTCCGCCCGCGAAGTAGTAGGCGTTGACGGCGGCACTCGACGGGTCGTCGCCGATGTTGACGCTGAAAAAAATTTCTCGCCCGTCAATGAACACGCGGTAAGCGCGGTCAGCCTTGCGCACGGTCACATGTCCGCCGCCGTAGTTCGTCATCATCTCAAGCAGTTTCGCCTCGCGACGGTCAGTTTCGGGGTGGTCGCTGAAAGTTTCGTCGCCGCTCACGTCGTGAATGTCGAATTCCAAAACGTCCGTCGTCTCGTAGCGCACGTAATAATCGAGCCGATTCATAGCCGCCGCGCCGCCGCCGGGATTGAAGCCCGCGCTTGTCATAATGTAAAAGCCGCCCTCGTCCGCCGCGTATTCGGCAGGCACGCCGATATTTTTGGCGATTGAGTAATCGACCATTGCGGGAAGTTTGCCCCAATCGATGTGCGACGTGCGGCTGTTGTCATCGATGTTGGCGGCAAGAACCATTGCGCCGAGCTGTTGAGCGACTGCCTGCGCGTAACTTTTGGCGGAATGTTGCTCAATGCCGTGCGTCATTTCATGGGCAAGGACGGCGGCAAGTTGGTTTTCGTCGCAGTGAAGTCCGCGCACAAGTCCGCGATTGACGCTGATATAATTCATGGGGTAGCAGGCGGCGTTGAACTTTTCGCTGTCGTTGACGCTCCAAACGAACGGCAGGGAATTCACGCGCAGTTCATATTGCCCGTCGCGAACGAGCCGCGTCATAACGGAATCGACAACCTCAACGTCGCGCTTGTTGGCGTCAACGCCGTTGTGCTCCATATCTTGCTTGCGAATCGCCATTTGCGCGTTGACGTTGTTGCCGAGCTTGAGCATTTGCCGCAATGTCGACTGATACGCCGCCAAAACTCCGAGAGCCTCCGCCGCGACAGCCCACGCGTCCGCCGCAAAAACTTGCACGGGATTGAGCAGCGTCGCAACCGTCAGCAACATCACGATAAAAAATTTTTTCATGTCAATCACCAAGCGAAGTATATCACGAACGCCGCGCCCGACAAAATTTTTCAGCGCACAAAAAAATTCCCCGACCGTCGCAATGACAATCGGGGATTTTTAAGTTGCGTTTGTTATGGCTGATAAACCTCCTCCGCTTCCGTGACGAGGCGGCGAATAATTTCTTTGGCGGGCAAAATTTCTTCGATACGCGGCATGAATTCGCCCGTGAAGACCAAGCCCGTTTCCAAGTCGCCTTGTTGAGCACGCGTCAGTGCGCGGACGATGCAGAAATTGTGTTTGCACGCTTTCAGGCACGAGTCGCAGGTTTTGGGCGGGACGTTGCCTTCCATCACGCGCTTTGAAAACGGCGTGCGAACGGCTCTGCCGGGCAAACCGACGGGGCTGTTTATGACGACGACATCTTCGGGCTTCGACTTGAGATAATAATTTTTGAGCGAGGGCGCGCCGTTTGATTCGAGACTTGCCGCGAAACGTGAGCCCATTTGCACGCCGTCGGCACCGAGTTTGAGCACGTCGACGATGTCTTTGCCCGTGAGCACGCCGCCTGCCGCAATGACCGGAATTTTCACGGCGGCACGAATCGGCGCAATCAGTTCGCGGACGGAAATATCTGTGCCGAGGTGACCGCCCGCCTCCTTGCCTTCAACGACGACAGCCGCCGCGCCGAGTTTTTCCGAGATCTTCGCCAGCTTAACAGAGGAAACAATCGGGACAATCGGCGTGCCGGAAGCTCTGCCCAGCCCGAAAATATCGCGTGAAAACCCCGCGCCCGCAACGATTAAATCGATGCCCGCGTCCATTGCCGTATGAACAATCCCCGCGAAATCGCTTGCCGCGACCATGATGTTTATGCCGATTATGCCGTCGGTTAGGGAGCGCGCCAATTTAATTTCGTAGCGCAATTCGTCGTGAGCCATGCCCGACGCCGCGATAAGTCCGATGCCGCCTTCGTTGGCGACAGCCGCCGCAAGCCGCGCCGTTGACAGGCGAATCGCCATGCCGCCCTGCACGATTGGGATTTTTGCTGTTTTCGTTCCTATTGTAAGTTTCGGAAGTTTCACGGATAATCCTCTCCAAAAAGGTATTAGGTATCAGGTATCAGGCATCAGATTTTAGCCCTAATACCTAATCCCTAATACCTAATCCCTGAATCAAGCGTTGGTTTCTCCGTCTATGTACTTAACGACATCTTCCACAGTCTTGATTTTTTCGGCCTTCTCGTCGGGAATTTCGATGTTGAATTCTTCCTCGAACGCCATGATAAGTTCGACTATGTCCAGAGAGTCTGCACCGAGGTCGTCGACGAAGGTTGAGCTCATTTGAATTTCGTCCTCTTCGACTCCAAGCTGCTCTTTGACGATTTTTTTAACCTGATCAAACGTTGACACTTACAGTCACCTCCTTTCAAAGCCGCGTCACATGACCATGCCGCCGTCAACCGACAGAACTTGACCGGTAATGTACGCCGCCTGATCCGATACCAAGAACGCCACTGCATTGGCAACGTCTTCGGGAGTGCCCATCCTGCCCGCAGGTATCTCTTGCAACATAACTTCCTTGACCTTTTCGCTTAGCGCGGCAGTCATATCGGTGTTGATAAGTCCGGGCGCGACCGCGTTGACCGTGACGCCACGCGAAGCAAGTTCTCTTGCCGCCGTCTTCGTGAAGCCGATAATGCCCGCCTTTGCCGCCGCGTAGTTTGCTTGGCTGATGTTGCCTTTGAGCCCGACGACGCTGGACATATTGACGATACGACCGCCGCGTTGTTTCATCATCAGCCGCGTGACGGCTTTGGTGCAGTTGAAGACGCCCTTCAAGTTTGTGGCGATAACTCTGTCGAAGTCGTCTTCACTCATCTTGAGCAGGAGATTGTCGCGGGTGATGCCGGCGTTGTTAATCAGAATGTCCAATCGACCCCACGCGTCGACGACCTGCTTGACAAGCGAGTTGACTGTCTCGAAATTCGACACGTCGCCTTGAACGAGCATTGCCGTGCCGCCCGCCGATTCGATTTCGTTGCGGACCGATTCGGCTTTGGAACTGTTGCTTGCGAAATTCAACGCGACCTTTGCTCCGTCGAATGCAAGCCGCAGTGCAATGGCTCGACCGATACCGCGTGAAGCACCCGTCACGAACGCAACTTTGCCCGCCAAAATTTTTTCCGTCGCACTCATTACAACCTTTCGCCTCCCGTTTGCAGAATATAACACAAAGATTTTCGCTTGTCTACAATTTTCGGTTGAGAGCTTGACGCGCAATTAGACTGCGCCCGCAGTATGTGCTATCATTGGCGCATTAATTTTATCTGCGCGGGAGAAAATTTTTATGAGCATCGTCGACAACATCAAGCGCAAATGCAACGGCTTCGGAATTTCCACGAAAATAACGTTCGCTTACAGTGCGTGCTTCATAATACTGTTGCTGATAATCAACGCGGCAATGTGGTTCGGCGTAATGGACGCGCTGTACAGTCCCGCCGAAAAAACTATCCGATTCAGCATGAAACGCGTTGAGCAAGCCCTTGACGCGCTGGAGACGAATTACGACGGCTACAGCCCGCTTGCCTTTCGCGGCGCACTTGTCGCGGGAGTGGTTTTGCGCGTCGTCGACGAGAGCGGCGAAATTTTAATCGACACCGACGAAACTTATCCGTCAATCGAAATGTTCAACGCGGCAATTTTGCTCGACCCGCCGATTTTTGCCGACCGCGAATTTGAAATTGCACGACTCGGCTCCGCGCTGGTTTATTGCGCCAAAATGAATTACGTGCGCGAAGGACAAAACTTCACGCTGTATTTTTTCCGCACGATAACTTCCGAACTGACACTGCTGGACAATTTGGCGAAACTGCTTATCGGGCTTGACGTGCTGGGAATTTTAATCGCGCTCGTCGTCGGACGTTTCGTCAGCCGAAAAGTTTTGACTCCGATAAAAACCATGAACGAACTTGCCCGTGAAATCGCCTTCGAGAAAATGGGCGGACGAATTCCCCTGCGCACGGCGGACGACGAACTTAACGAACTTGCCAAAACGCTCAACGAGATGCTTGACCGACTGCAGGGCGGCATAAAAAAGCAACAGAAATTTGTTTCCGACGCATCGCACGAACTGCGCACGCCCGCCGCCGTCATCAAAGGCTACATCGAATTCATTGAGAGCTACGGCACGGCGGACGAGGCTTTGCTCAAGGAGAATCTTAAAGTTATCGGCTCCGAAGCCAAAAATATGCAGGACTTGCTGGAAAATCTTTTGTTCCTGTCGCGCACGGATCAGAATCGTCAGCGGCTCAACAAAAAAATTCTCGACCTTGACGACATTGTCGGCGACGTTATGAGCAAAATGCGCACCGTCGTCAAGACGCACAATGTCGAACTCGTCAGCAACCCGCCCGCGAAAATTTTCGGCGACGAAACGACGATTCGGCAGATGATTAGAATTTTTCTTGACAACGCCGTCAAATACACGCCCGCAGGCGGCAGTATCAGCGTCGCGTCGAAAATCGTCGGCGGGAAAATTTTGTTGAGCATTTCGGATTCGGGCATCGGTATCGCGCCGGAAAATCGCCCAAAAATTTTCGACCGCTTTTTCCGAATCGACAGCGAAGATTTGGTCAGTGAGGCGAACGGCAGCGGATTGGGCTTATCAATCGCGAAATGGATTGCCGACAGCCACGGTATCACAATCGACGTCGACAGCGCGCTCGGCAAGGGCACGACCTTCACGCTGAATATCCCGCTGAATTCGTGAAAGGAGACGTTTTATTTGCTTGAAATATTTTTGTCGCCGCGCTGAAAAGTTCACCATTGCTCGCGCCCGCGTGGAAAATTTTTGATAAGTCGTTGACGCGCACATCGGAGGCGGCTTACTCGACGATTGACGCCGCAGAATTTTTCTGTAAGCGATAATGTCGGGGACGCGGGCTTGACGAGCGGTTTGAGCGGCGTCGATATGACAAGCGACAATATCAAGGATTTGCAGAACAGCATTGCAAAACTTTTGTCGGGCGTGGAGTCGGCGTTTGTCACGTCGCTCGTCGGAATTTTTTTCGGGCTCGTTTACAGCGTCGCGCACCACAAATTGATTGTCGCGCTCCACGATAAAATTGCTCAACTGACTGACGCGCTCGACGAAAAATTTCCGCGCCGTTCCGCCGAAGATTGGCTGTCGAAAAATTTTTCCGAGGCTCAAACGCAATCGGCGGAATTTTTTCGGACAGGGTTGGTGCACAAATGGATCGATTTTCAGCCGCGCTCGACAGATTTTCCGATACCATTGCTCAAAAGTTGTCGGACGCGCAAAAAATTTTCGACACCACAATTGCGACCATGAAAGCCGCCGCTGACGCCAACGCCGCGCAAGTTACACGTATCGTCGAAAATATGAACGCCGCCGCCTGTAATAACGCCGTGCCCGATACGTTCACTGTCAGTATCAGCGACTTGATGTCGGGCTTATTGGCGATTTTTATTCTGGTGCTGTCGTATTTTATTTTGAACTTCACGCAGGCGACCGCGCAACTCACGCAAAACGACATCACGCGGGCGGAGCTGTTGCACTTCATGCAACGCGAACTTGAGCGCGAAGGAATCAAAGTCACCGTCGACGACCGCCACGGCATATTGCGCATTGCGGAGGACGTACTGTTCGACGTGGGGCTTGCCGACGTGAAGCCGCAAGGTCAAATCGTCATACAAAAATTATCCGCAGTGCTTGCCGTCGCGCTGGAGGCTGAACAATTCAAAGGGCGCGTCGAAACGATTTTCATTGAAGGGCACACGGACAACGTCCCGATAAGCAACGGCGTGTTCCCGTCGAATTGGGAGCTGTCGGCGAAGCGGGCGATAAACACTTGGCTGACGATGAGCGGCGCGAATCCGCAACTTACGGCACTGCGCAACGATAAGGACGAAATGATTTTTTCGGTGAGCGGTTACGCGGACACTCGACCAATCGCGGCGAACACGTCGGAGGCAGGACGCGGCGACAATCGGCGAATCGACATCCGATTTTCAATGGCACCGCCGACCGAAGCGAATATGAGCATTGTTAAATTTGTTCGCAAGGAGTTGGCACAATGAGCCTGCGTGAATCGATTGACGACATGCGCGGCGTTGCGAAACGTTTGGAGGCGGCGACGTTTGCTCCCGACATGAACGCGCTGAAAATTTTCGTCGACAAGCTCGGCACCTTCGGCAAGCCCGTCGAAGTGAATCCGGAGGACTTGAAAATTTTGGCGGCGAAATTTCTGCGCGGCGAACGGAATTTTTCGCGGCGTGAGCTGAAAAATTTGCCGTACATAATTTACGACGACGCGATTAATTTTGACGGCGCGAAAGAAATTCTGCGGCTTATGGATTTTACGTCGGCAAGTCATTTGCGGCGCGTGGTGAGCGTTTACCTTACGAATTACGACGACTCGAACAAAACCGAACTTTTGCGGCGGAGTCTGAACGTTCTGCGCGGCGTCGACAATGTGCGGTTGCGGAAAATTTTTTCGGCGCGTGAAGAAATTTTTGGCGACAATCGCTTTGCGAACATGACGCGACTTTTCGCGCGGACAATGAGCGTCAACGGCGGCGCATTCGGAGAACTCGGCTTGGGCGACTACTTCAAGACCGCGAAGTTCATTCAAGCCGCGCTGACGAATTTTTTCCGCGCCGACGTGCCGCTTGAGGTGCAGTTCAAAATTCCGGACGAACTCGACGCCGAATACGACACCTACCGAAATATTTTCGCCGCCGTTGCCGACTCGCTGATTCTGACCGTCGCCCGCGCAGGTGTCGGCAAGCGGAAATGTCTGACAATTTTTTATAATCGGCTGGGCGATCCGCGTTTCGGCAACGGACGTTTTGCGTGGAATGAAGTTTCGGCGCGGGCTCGCGAAATTTTTCAGCGTTGGCTTGCCGAAGACGACTTGAGGATTTTTTTTGAAATTATCCGCGGCTCGGCAGTCAGGCGCGGAAAATTGCCCGTCGCCTTGAAGACAAGCGCACTCACGGCGCGTTGCTCGGCAAATTGGACGCGGACAAAAGCGGCTTCCTTTTCCAAATCGGCGGCTTTATTTTCGCCGAATGGAGCCACGACGGCGCGTTGAGAGTTTATCCCGCGCGGCGCGTGCAAAATTGGAGCAATTTTTACAAGTCGGACATGATGGGCGTGCCCGTCGATTATCGGCAAGTTCATATCGGCGCGTGGCAAGCTAAAGTTCGCGCGTGGATTCAACGGAATTGTTGAGGATGCTTTAATCGTGACGATGTGGCTTGAGCGTGCGGACGGATTTTTTTTCCGCGCAGTGAAATTTCGGCAGAAGGGACGTTGCATCCTGCCGGTATGTCCCGCAACGTTGCGACAACCGTAATTCGTATCGTTCCCAAATGTTTTGATTGAGGCAACCGCAATGAAAATTAAAGTCCCCGATTCAATGCTGAACGTCTGGCTCGCGGCAATGGCGGCGGGCGTTCTTTTTATGGAGCATTTCCAAAGGACGCCGCAATTTTTAATCGGAGCTTGTGCGGCGGCGACGGCTGTCGGATTGTTGGCGACGTGGCGGCGGAAAAATTTCACGGCGTGGATTGTCGTGCCGATAATTTTTTTCGCGCTCGGAGGCTGGAGATTTTTCGCGGTCGACAATCTGCCGCAAGACGACGTGTCGAAATTCGCGGGACAACAAATTTTCGTTACGGGCACAATCCGCGACGAGCCGCAGTCGAAAATTTTGCCGAACGGTATGCGGCAGATAAGATTCGTCGTCGACGCACAGGCCGCCAAACTCAACGGCGCACTGCAAAAAATTTCGGGTGGATTAATCGTCACGTTCTACCCGAAGTCCGACGAACTGCCGACGGCGCGAATCGGAGACAAAATTTCCGTGAGCGGCAACCTGCGACTAATCAGCAATTACAAAAATCCGGGGCAGATTGATTCGGTCACGCGCATGAAGGCTGACGGCATTACGGCGCGACTTTCGGCGGGCAAACAAGGCGTCGCGATTGAGGCTGTCGACGGCGGGCTGTGGACGAAATTTTTACGGCTCGTCGCGACGATTCGTCAACACTACCGCGCGGCAATGGCGCAGGTTATGTCGACTCAAGACGCGGCGGCAATTTTCGCAATGCTGTTCGGCGGCTATGCGGGGCTCAATCCCGAATTGGTCGAGGACTTCGCGACGACGGGCATAATCCACATCTTATCGGTCAGCGGCTCGCACATGAGCATGTTATCGTTTGTAGTCGCCGCAGTGTGCAAATTGGGACGATTTCCGCGCTGTGTGACGTTCGCGGTCGGAGTGTTCGTTATCGGCACGTATGCATTGTTGAGCGGACTTTTGCCGCAGGTCATGCGTTCGGCGTCAATGGGTGCGCTGGTATTTTTCGCAAAAACACTCGACGCGGAGGCTGAAGGCGCACGGCTCCTGACGTTGACGGCGTTGGCAATGCTGTTCAATCAACCGTTGTTGATTTTCGACGTGAGCTTCCAATTAAGCTTTACGTCGACGGCGGGGCTGATGTATTTGTCGGAGGATTTGCGGCGGACAATGGAGCGTTTGCCGAAATTTTTCGCAGAAGCGGCGACAATGACGATTGCCGCGCAGGTCGCAAGCTTGCCGATTGTCGTATGGTATTTCAACCGAATTTCGTTGAGTGCCGTCCTTGCAAATGCGTTCGTAATGCCGCTGTTGGAAATTGTGATTGTCGGCGGACTTTTGGGCGGAATAATCGCGGTCGTGCCGATTGTCGGGAAAATTTTTTTCGCGTGCCTTGCAATGACATTCGGACTTGGCGCGGAGCTGAATCGGGTTTTCGCACGACTGCCGCTAAGTTCGGTGCAGGTGCCGACGTTGGGATTCGCGGCGGGATTTTTTTATTACGTCGCGCTGATTTTGCGTCGCCCGATAATTTTGCCGCTGATAATCCTGTTGCCGTTATTGAGCGGTTTACGTCCGAGCGGCGGGCTTGAAGTGAGTTTCGTCGACGTCGGGCAGGGCGATTGCGCAGTCGTCGTCACGCCGCACGGTAAGTGCATGATTTTCGACACGGGCGGCGTCCGCGAACGGATGTTCGACGTCGGCGGGCGAGTGGTCGTCCCGTATCTCAAGCACGAAAATATTCGCGCGGTCGACAAAATTTTTCTGACGCACGTGCACGAAGATCACGCGGGCGGCGCAGGTTCCGTGATAAAAAATTTTCCCGTCGGCGAGGTCGTCACGGGCAACGAGGGTCGCGCGGAATATGCGGCGGTCTTCGGCATTGCGCAGGAACATTTGCCGAATATGCGGGCAGGTCACGCGGGCGAGGTCATCGACGTTGACGGCGTGCAGGTCGAAATTTTATTCGCGCCGACAGTCGGCAGCGGCAACGAAATTTCCAACGTCTACCGAATCCGATATGGCGACGTGACTTTTCTGATAACGGGCGATTTGGTCACGGACATGGAGTCGCAGATTTTGGCGGCGGGCGTCGACGTTAAAAGCACCGTGCTCAAGGTCGGTCACCACGGCAGCGCGACGAGCTCAAGCGAAAAATTTCTGCGCGCCGTCAATCCAAGTTGCGCCGTGATTTGCGTCGGCTACGGAAATACTTTCGGTCACCCCCGCGCCGAAGTTTTGGAGCGGCTTGAAAATTTGCCGACGAAAATTTTCCGCACAGATCGCGACGGCTTAATCACCTTCCGCACCGACGGCAAAACCTTGCGAGTCGAAACCTTCGTGCAGGCAGGAAAATCGGGTAACGCGACAAATTAAATGCACCAACGCACACATCAATCGGACGCATTAAACTTTGTCGCTTTCCGAAGGAGGAATTATCGTGAGCGAACTTACCAGACGCGGCTTCATCAAATTGGCGGGAGTCGCAGCGGCTGTTACTGCCCTGCCGAATTACGTCAGCGCGGCTAATGAACGGGAGGTAACCGACATGAGTAAAAAAGTTGTTCCCGGTACCGGCGGGAATCATTATGTGCCGTACAATCAGCGCAAAGGTCCGGAGGCGTTCGTTTATTTCACGCGTGACCTTTCGGCTAATGGACTGGTTAAAATATTCGACCGCGTGAAGGGCGTGCTTGCGGGTAAAGTCGCGGTTAAGCTCCACACGGGCGAACCGCACGGTCCGAATATTATTCCGCGCCCGTGGGTAAAGGAACTCATTGCGTCCCGTCTGCCCGATGCTTCGATAATAGAGACGAACACTTACTACGACGGCGGGCGGTACAATACGGCGGATCATCGTAAAACGCTCAACGTAAACGGCTGGACTTTCTGCCCCGTCGACATTATCGACGAAGGCGGGACGACGTTGCTTCCCGTGCCGAACGGCAAATGGTTTACCGAAATGTCCATGGGCAAAGACATCGTGAATTATGATTCGTTCCTTGCCCTGACTCACTTCAAAGGTCACACAATGGGCGGCTTCGGCGGCTCGGACAAAAATATCGGTATCGGTTGCGCCGACGGACGAATCGGCAAAAAATGGATACACACCGCCGAAGGTCAAGGGCAGTGGAGCATTGCCACGGAAGAATTTATGGAACGCATGACCGAATCCACAAAGGCAATTACGACGTATTTCGCGCATAAAATCGCCTTTATCAACGTGTTGCGCAACATGAGCGTTTCGTGCGACTGCGAAGGAACGGCCGCCGCGCCCGTCGTAACTCCAAACATCGGTATCGTCGCGTCCCTCGATATTCTTGCGGCGGATCAAGCGTCGGTGGATTTAGTTTACGCTCTGCCGCCGTCAGCTCGTCACGACCTTGTTGAGCGCATTGAAAGTCGGCACGGACTCCGTCAGCTGTCGTACATGAAGGAAATCGGCATGGGCAACGACCGTTATCACTTGATAGACATTGACAACGGCGACGCGGAAATTTCAGCGTCGGACGCCGTAAAAGGTATCGGCGGCAAATGGGTTTCCGACGGTCAATAATCGGGAGGCTTTCACATGAGCAGATTTAAATGGTTGAAGCGTTTCGCGGCAACCGCAACCGCCTTGGCTTTATGCGTTATGCCCGTGCTTGGCGAAAGTGCAAAAGCTGAATCCGACAAGCCCATCGTGCTCAAAACTATGGGAAGTCTTCTTTTCGGCGGAACGGTCACGCAAAAGGATAACGGCGAAACTTTTCACGGCGACCACGGCTACGCTCAATTTTATATTCCGCTCCGCTCACGGACATACCCGATTATTTTGTGGCACGGAATAGGACAATCCGGTCGAAGCTTTGAATCAACGCCTGACGGCAGGGAAGGTTATCAAGCGATACTGCCGCGCCGCGATTGGTCAATCTATATCATCGACCAGCCGAGACGCGGTCGGGCAGGACGCACCGAATCCAAAATGCCCGAAGGAAATATTCCGACGACGACACGCGAAAGCGGCGTATGGAATGCCTTTCGCATGGGACGTTGGACTCCGCCCGATAACGCGAAACTTTTTAAGGGCGTACAGTTGCCGCACGACGGCTACACGATAGATCAATTCATGCGCCAACAGACCTGCGACACGGGCGAATTGCCGCTGACAGATGAGTATCGGCACTTCATAGGCAATACGATGAAATCACTGCTTGAGGAAACGGGTCCCGCGATTTTGCTCACTCACTCTTACGCAGGGCAATTCGGTTGGGAAACGGGTATTCTTGCGCCGGAACTTGTCAAAGCCATTGTTGCTTACGAACCGGGACAACACGTCTTCCCCGAAGGCGATAACGCCGAGGAAGTTTTCACGACGAATCCCGACGTGGCAAAAAATTTGGCACTTCAAATTGTCACGGATGCCGAGTTTGATAATCTTACGAAAATGCCAATCCTGCTGATATACGGCGACAACATCAGAAATGAGCCGAGCGAAGTTTTTAACGAGGAAGTTTGGCGCGTTTCATTGGCAAATGCCAAGCAATTCGTTGACGCGGTAAATCGTCGCGGCGGAGACGCCACGCTGATTTGTCTGCCGGATATGGGCATATACGGCAATACCCACGCGGCTTTCGCCGACACAAACAATCTGGAAATCGCCGACATCATGGAACGATGGCTCAAGCAAAAAGGTCTTGACGGACGCAAAAATCCGCACAAGGGACCGCAAAAGCCCGCCCTTGATGTGTCAATCCCGCTGGACGAAATTCCGATATCCCCGAACGATTAAGTTTGAGCGTTGAGCCTGTCGCAAAAAATTCTTGAATTCGCCGCGACGCGGTGCTATTATGCCTGCAGGTTATGTGTAACGATTTGGGAGGAATTTTCATGGTCAACAGAATCATCTTGAACGAAACGTCGTATTTCGGACCCGGTGCGATTAAAGAAATTCCCGCCGAAATTCGCGGTCGCACCTGCAAGAAAGTCATGCTCGTCACCGACAAAGCCCTGCTCAAGTTCAAAGTCGCGACGAAAGTCACGGAGCTTTTGGCGGCGGAAGGCATCGACTTCGAAATTTACGACAACGTCAAAGCCAATCCGACAATCGAAAACGTTCAAAGCGGAGTCGAATTCTGCAAACGTTGCGGCGCGGACATCATCGTTGCAGTCGGAGGCGGCTCGGCAATCGACACGAGCAAGGCAATCGCAATCATTATGACAAACCCCGAATTTGCCGACGTGCGCAGTCTTGAAGGCGTCGCGCCGACAAAAAACAAATGCTTGCCGATTATCGCCGTCTCCACGACATCGGGAACTGCCGCCGAAGTCACGATTAACTACGTCATAACCGACGTTGAGCGCAACCGCAAATTCGTCTGCGTCGACCCGAAAGATATTCCCGTTGTCGCGATTGTCGATTCGGAAATGTGCGCCTCCATGCCGCCGAAACTTTGCGCCGCCACGGGTATGGACGCGCTCGTTCACGCGATTGAAGGTTACATCACCAAAGGCGCGTGGGAGCTTACGGATATGGTGCACCTCAAGGCGATTGAAATTATTTCCAAAAATCTGCGCCGTTCCGTCAAAGGCGACCCCGTCGGGCGTGAGCAAATGGCACTCGGTCAATATATCGCGGGCATGGGCTTTTCAAACGTCGGGCTCGGTATCGATCACTCAATGGCGCACCCGTTGAGCGCGGTTTACGACATTCCGCACGGCACGGCTTGCGCGATTTTGCTTGCACCCGTGCTGAAGTTCAACGCTCCCGCAACCGCTGAACGTTACCGCGAAATTGCGCGGGCAATGGGCGTCGCGGGCGTCGACGATATGACGCAGGACGAATACCGCGCCGCCGCCATTGACGCCGTCGCCAAACTTAGCGCGGACGTCGGCATTCCTACGAAACTTTCCGAACTCGGCGTCAAGGCGGAGGACATCGACTTTTTGGCGGAGTCGGCTCTTGCGGACGCCTGCACGCCCGGCAATCCCCGCGACGTGACTAAGGAACAAATCGCCGAAATTTATCGCTCAATCTTCTAACCGACACATCACGCAATAAAAAATCCCGTCGCTCGATTGAACGGCGGGAATTTTTTTACTTGAAGCGGATTTGCAGGTTGAGGTCGATGAAGAATTCTGTGCCCCCCCCCAGTCAACTTCGGGGTAAACAGTGGCGAACGTGTGTTTACGAGTGTCGGGCGTCTCCAAGCGCGTTTCGTTGAGCAGGTAAGTCTCAAAGTCGTCGTGATTCTGCAACGGGTACAGCACGATGTCGGCATTGCGCTTGACGACGATACAACCGCCGCTCGCCTCGATTCGACCGTTCCAAACTTCGGCGGGACGCAAACCCAATGCGACGTTGCGCAGAAATTTTTTGATGTTGACGCGGTAAAAATTCTTGACGCCGACTTTGAGCGGGTCGACATCTTCAAGTCGCGTCGCAAGTTCGGAGCAACCGCTGATTCGTTCGACGTAAAACAGCTTGACCATTTCGCCGAGGATTCTGCCCATTTTCGAATCAATCAGGCGCAGATTGTTCGCGAAGGTCGAATTTTTTACCGCGACGAACTCCAGCCGCTCAATCCGGCTCAAGCGGTCGATAATCTTCGTGCGCGTGTCGATGGCGTTGATTTTTTCGGCAAGCGCGGAATTCACGCCGACGGCTCGAAATCTGAAATTCGTCGCGCCCGAAGCGTTGAACAGCGTCGGCTTGCCGCCAACGTAAGATTTAATCGAGTAACCGACGGGCTTATCGGAATCGGTCGGCGCGTCGCGAATCGTCAGCTCAATGTCGGACTTCCTGTCGGAGGGCGATTTAATCGTCTCCAAGCCGAGCACGTCCAAAATATCCGTCGCGCCGTGAATTTCAAACGCATGACCTTTGCCGCGCCGTATGCCGTCCAAAATCGTATCCGCCATTGCCGCAAGGTCGTCGGCGGAAATTTTTTTTATGCGGTCGCCGTCCCGATACAGCGTGACGAAATTTTTCAGCCGCCGCAGTTCCAACGCGGAATGATTTTTGTAAGCGCAACGGGCTTGCATGACGGGCAGTCGCCGAATTTTCCCGTCAATCACGTTCGTAATCGCGCCGTCGGCAATCAGCCGCAACAGCACGTAAAATTCGCTCCACTCGCCCTTGTTGTACGCCATTGGTTCAAGCACGCTCCTTATTTCGGCGGCAATAGCCTCGACGACGTTAATCGACACGGTGTTGCCGAATTGCCTGTACAAATGCGTGTCGCTCAAGCTCAAGCGGAAGTCGTCGGGGAAGCCCTGAAGTCGCGCCCACTCTCGCGGCGTCAGCTTGCGGATATTTTCGTCGTTAATCGCGCCGTGAATTTTCGTCGTCGGAATTTTTGAATGAGCTCGCGCATCGACAATCAAGTTTCGTTCGCGCCCCATGCCGCCGCAGACGAGAGCACTTGCCACGCCGTCAAGCGATTTAATTTCGTAGCCGAAGCCGTTGCCCGCCGCCTCGTGCCGTTGACGGTGTCGGCGCAGTGTCGCAAGATAAACGTCGCTCAAATAATATTTCGCGGGTATCGGCGCGGCGTCGATTATGTCGGCGATTGTGCTGACTTCGCGATTCGGCGCGGGGAACGTAAATTTTTCGGGCGCGATGTCTCGGCGGAAGCAGACGATATAAATCCGTTCGCGATTTTGCGGCAAGCCGAAGTCCCGACTGTTCAAGACCGCGTGAAAAATTTTGTAGCCGATTTGCTCAAAAGCCGCGCATATGATTTTGAACGTGCGCCCTCCGTCGTGATTGACCAGCCCTTTGACGTTCTCGCAGAAAATTATTTTCGGCTTGTGATAATCGCAAATTCTCACGACGTCCAAAAACAATGTGCCGCGACAGGTGCCGTGATAATCGTCGTCGAAGCCGCCGCGTTTGCCCGCGATTGAAAACGCTTGGCACGGGAAGCCCGCCAAACATATATCGAACGGCGGAATGTCCTCGGCGGCAATTTGCGTGATGTCGCCTTCAATCGTGATGTCGGCAGGAAAATTTTCGGCGTAAGTCGCGCGGGCGTGAGCGTCAATCTCGCTGACGAAAACCGTTTGCGCGTCGTCAAAGGCACGCTCGAAGCCCAGCCGTATGCCGCCGATCCCCGCGAACAAGTCAATCATTTTGCAGGTCAACGCGCCGACACCTCCGATTTTTTACGGGCGACGGTCTCCGCGACAATCCGCACGCACTCATCAAGGTTGCGCATGATTTCGCGCCCGAAAAATCGCAAAACCGTCCAGCCCTCCGCCGCAAGCCGTGCGTTGACTTCGCGGTCGCGGGCAATGTTGCGCTCAATTTTCGGTATCCAAAAATCTTGGCGGCTCTTGAAGTCGTGCTTGCGTCGTTCCCAATCGTAACCGTGCCAAAATTCCGAATCGCAGAACACGGCAATTTTCAGCCGCAGAAAAACGACGTCTGGGCAACCGAAGATTGAGCGGACATTTTTCCTGTAGCGCAAGCCCGCGTGCCACAGTGCCCGCCGCAATCGCAATTCAATCTGCGAATCTTTGTTGCGGACGTGTTGCATATTTTTGCGCCGTTGAGCGGGTGTAAGTCTGTCCATCGAATACACCTCCCGACGCGAATTATACCGGCGTGCAAAAAAATTTTCCGGTCACCGGCAGTGCCGAGCACCGTTGACTTGATGTCGCGGCAACGTGACGTTGCATCCAATGTTCGCGCCGCGACATTTCGACGCTCGTAAGTAATCGCCGCGCTTTAATGTCGCGAAAAAATTTTTGCCTGTCGTTGACTGCGGCAGATTTTTTTTTTGCGCTGTGTTATAATCAATGAAATTTTTGTGCAGAGGAGCGCATTCATTGCAACTGCTTTACAACCTCGCGGCGATAATCGTCGTGATTCTAATCATCCCCGTGTTTATGATTCGGTCGATACGCGAACGCGGCTTCGTGGAGCGAATCAAACAAAGTTTCGGATTCTTCCCGAAAGGCGCACTCGACCCCGTGGCGAAAAAAAATTGCATATGGGTGCACGCGGCGTCGGTCGGGGAAATTGTCGCGACGAGCCCGCTGATTAAAGAATTCCGCCGCGAATTCCCAAAGTCGCCAATCCTCGTATCGGTCGTGACAACTTCGGGCTACGAAATGGCGAATCGAATCATCAAGGACGCCGACAGCATAATCTATTTCCCGCTGGATTTGCCGTTCGTATCGGCGCACGTCTTCCGAAAAATTTTCCCGCGCGTCTTCCTGAACGTCGAAACGGAATTGTGGCCGAACTTCCTTAAGGCGGCGCGTGAAAATCGCGTGCCCGTGATGATGGTCAACGGTCGCATATCCGAAAAAAGCGTCAAGCGGTACAAATACATGTTCTCGATTTTGAGCGACATGATCGGCACCGTCCAACTGTTCGCAATGGCGTCGTCGGTCGACGCGGGCTACGTCAAGCAACTCGGCGCGCCGGAAGACTTGGTTATCGTCACGGGCAACACGAAGTTTGACCAGACGTATACGGACGTGACGGCGGCTCAACGCGCAAAAATTTTGTCGGACATGGGATTGACTGACGCGACGGAAATTTTTTTGGCGGGCAGTACACATCGCGGCGAAGAAAATTTCGTGCTCAAGGCGTTCAAGGCGATTCGCGAAAATCATCCGAAGGCGCGACTTGTCATTGCCCCGCGTGAGCTGCTCCGCACGCGTGAAGTCGTCGCGCTGTGCAAGGCGGCGGGATTCACCGTCGGCACGCGCACCGAATTGCAGAAACGTCCGCCCGCAAATGAGGACATCATAATTCTGGACACAATCGGCGAACTCGGACAGGTTTACAGTATCGGCGACGTGATTTATGTCGGCGGAAGTCTCGTTTCTCACGGCGGACACAACATCCTTGAGCCCGCCGCTCACGGCAAGGCGATTGTCGTCGGGCACCACATGGAGAACTTTAAAGACCTGCACGCGCTGTTCAAAAATCGCAACGCCTGCGTGACCGTAAACGACGCCGACGAACTTGCCGCGCAGGTTAAAAAACTTTTCGACGAGCCCGCCGAACGTCAACGCCTTGAGCAGGAAACGATTGCCATTGTCCACGAAAATCGCGGCGCGTCCAGAAAATCCGCCGTGCTCCTGCGACAAATGCTGACCGAATACGAGGCGCGCGAAAATGCCCGCCACTTGCACACGACCGAAAAAATCGAAAACGTTCAAACGTATTTCCTGCGGCTCGTTCACGATGAGGACGTGCACGGTCCGATAACGCATTTGGTGATTTTCGTGCTGTATATTTTTTCGCTGGTGTACAAAGGTCTCGTCAACCTGCGGCTGCTCGGCTACGATTTGGGCTTTTCGGGCAAGGAACGACTGAATTGCTTCGTGATAAGTCTCGGCAACATAACGGTCGGCGGGACGGGCAAAACTCCCACGGCGCAACGGCTTGCCAAGGAAATTCGCGACATGGGCTATCGCGTCGTGATTCTCAATCGCGGTTATCGTGCGAAATTCTACGGCGAAGTCGGCATTGTCTCGGACGGCAAGTCGCTCAAAATGGACGCGGCGGAGGCTGGCGACGAAGCTTACATGCTTGCCAAGCACCTGCCGAACGTCCCCGTGCTTATCGGTGCGCGACGTGCCGTCAGCGGACAATACGCCATTGAAAATTTCGGCGCGGAGGTTGTAATTCTCGACGACGGCTATCAGCATTGGCAAGTGATTCGCGATTTGGACATTCTGCTGATTGACGCGGTGTCAGTCTTCGGCAACGGGCACTTGCTCCCACGCGGCACGCTCCGTGAATCGATGTCGCATATCAGCCGCGCAGATGTTTGCCTTATGACGAAGGTCGATCAAGCCGGCGAAGGCTCCCGCGAACTTATCCGCGAAACAATCCGCAAATACAATTCCGCCGCGCAGATTGTCGAAAGCATTCATAAGCCGCGCTGCCTGATTCCGCTTGCCGAATGGTCGACGAATTTGTCGGGCGACGGCGTCAGTGTCGACACAATCAGCGGTCGGCGCGTTATGGCAGTTTCGGCTATCGGCAACCCCGCGTCGTTCGAACGAACGTTGCGCGATTTGGGCGCGGAAATTATTTCCAGTCTGCGCTATCCCGACCACCACGACTACACGATTATGGAAATGGAAGACATTTTGCGGCAGGCTGATTCGTTCGCGGCGGAAATGATTATCGTCACGGAAAAAGACGCCGTCAAAATTCCCGACGAAGTTGCCCGCGAAAATTGGCGCATCCCGATTTTCGTTATCAGCGTCGAAGTCACGTTCCAAGTCGGCGCGGCGGAATTCGAGGAACTTTTACGGCGTCGTCTTGCCGAAAAAATCGGCGGGCAAGCGGCAACTTGACATCACGCAATAAAAAATCCCCCGTCACTCACGATGAGCGGCGGGGGAAATTTTTTTATGTTGACGTATCAGCGGACGATTTTTCCGAAGACGGCGATTTTCGTAAGCAGGTCGTCAATCGATTTGAGCAGGGCAAGTCTGTTGCGGCGGACGGTTAAATTTTCGTCCATGACCATGACCGAATCGAAGAACGAATCAATCGGCGTCGACAGCCGCTTGAGCACGTCGAGTGCGCCGAGGAAGTCCCGCTTGGCAATGAGCTCGTCTGCCGCGACTTTTATTGCCGCGAACGCCCCGTGCAAAATTTTTTCCGCGTCGAGCGTGAACAGTGCCGCGTCGAATTCGGACGTTTCCGCCTTTTGAGCAAGGTTGCTCACGCGCACGAACGATTGAATAGTTTTCGTCGCGTCGGGCATTGCAAGGAACTGTTCGACCGCCGCCGCCCTAAGCGTCACGACAAATACGTCGTCCGCGTCGTCAAGCACCGCGTCAATCACGTCGTAGCGCACCGAATCCGACAGCACGTTCTTGACGCGCAGGCGCATGAAGTCCGCGAACTCACGCTGAATTTTGTCGCGCCCGACAGTGTCCGTGATGTTGAGCAAATCCATTGCGACTTCGACGACCGCGCTCAATGACAGCGACCAACGCGCGACCGTCAGCAAATTCACGATACCGAGTGCTTGACGGCGCAGGGCGAACGGATCTTGCGAACCCGTCGGCACGAGCCCGCGACTGAACGTTGCGACGATGTTGTCGATTTTGTCGGCAATGCTCAAAATTTTTCCCGCGACAGTCGACGGCGACCCGTCCCCTGCAAAGCGCGGCATGTAGTGTTCGTCAATCGCCGCGCAGACTTCGGGAACTTCGCCGTCAAGTTTGGCGTATTCGCGACCCATAACGCCCTGCAGCTCCGTGAACTCCGTAACCATGCCCGTCACAAGGTCAGCCTTCGACAACTGCGCGGCACGAACGGAATTTTTACGGGAGTCCGCGTCGACGCCGAGCATGTCGGAAATTTTTTCGACGAGCCGCATCAAACGTTCGGTCTTTGCGTAAACGGTGCCGAGCCCTTCTTGGAAGACGACGGTCTTGAGCTTGTCGCGGTGAGCCTCAAGAGTTTTCTTGCGGTCTTCGTTGAAGAAGAACTGCGCATCCTCCAGCCGAGCTTTAAGTACGCGTTCGTTGCCGTGCTGAACGATGTCGAGATAATTTTTCCCGCCGTTGCGAATCGTCACGAACAGCGGCATAAGCTTGCCGTCGGCGGTCTTTACGGGGAAGTAGCGTTGATGGTCGCGCATGGGCGTAATGACGGCTTCGGCGGGCAGCGCAAGATATTTCGTCTCGAATTCTCCGACAAGCGCGGTCGGATATTCGACAAGATACAGCACCTCTTCGAGCAGGTCGTCGGTAATTTCGGCGACACCGCCCTTGGACGCGGCAACGTCGTTAATCTGCGCGGCAATCATTTCGCGGCGACGTGCTTGGTCGACGATGACGAAATTTTTTTCGCACGCGGCAACATAATCGCCCGCAGTCTTGATGACGAATTCCCCGCGCCGAACTGCCGCGCAGGTCGTATCGGTCAACGGACTAAGCACCGCGTCTTGCGAATCGTGAGCGTCGTCGCGTTCAAAGTCGTTACGCAAAATGTATTGCTCGTTGGGCAAGGGTTTGGCGTCGTCAAGGTCGTTGCGAATTTCCGCCGCAGTCGCGTCACCGTCCGCCAAAGCAACATCGACATCCGCCGCGCTCAAGAATCTGTGCCCGCGCGAAATTCTGCCGCTGTGAACGTTGGCGATTTCAAACGGAATGACCTCGTCGCCGAAAAGCGCGACAATCCAACGTATCGGGCGAATGAACTTGAAGTCGAGACTTCCCCAGCGCATGTTGTTCGGGAAGCTCAAATCGCAAATGATTTTCGGCAGGAGCGTCGCGAACAATTCGGCGGACGGCTTGCCCTGCTCACGAATCACGGCGTAAACATAACCGTCGCAAACGATTAAATCTTCCGGCGCAACCTTCTGCCCGCGTGCGAAGCCGATTGCCGCCTTGGACGGTTTGCCCGCCGCGTCGAAGGCGATTTTCACTGACGGACCGCGACGTTCGGATTGGGCGTCGGCTTGACGCGTCGCAACGTCCTGTACGAGCAATGCAAGTCTGCGCGGCGTGCCGAGCGTCTGAATTTTGCCGAAGGCGATTCGCGATTCGGTAAGCGATTTTTCCGCGAGCGACTTCAGCTGGTCGAGTATGGCGGGCATTGCGTGCGCGGGAATTTCCTCCGTGCCGATTTCAAGCAACAAAATTTTCGTGTCCATTTACGCCGTCACCTCCGCAGATTTTTTCAGCAGCGGATAGCCGAGCTTTTCGCGCTGTTCAAGATAGACTTCAGCACACATGCGCGCCAATTTCCTCACGCGCCCGATAAACGCCGTGCGCTCACTGACGCTGATTGCTCCGCGTGCGTCAAGCAAATTGAACGTGTGCGAACACTTCAGAACGTAGTCGTAGGCGGGGTGCACGTAGCCGAGCTTGATAATCCGAACAGCCTCCGCCTCGTATTTGTCGAACAGCTCAAACAGCAAATCCTCGTCGCTCAAGTCGAAAGCGTAACTCGTCTGCTCAAATTCGTTTTGGTGGAAAACATCGCCGTAAGTGACGCCTTCCGCCCACTCAACGTCGTAAACATTTTCGACGCCTTGAATGTACATGGCAAGCCGCTCAAGCCCGTAAGTTATTTCGACGGCGACGGGCTTAACGTCTTGACTGCCGACCTGCTGAAAATACGTGAACTGCGTTATCTCCATGCCGTCAAGCCAAACTTCCCAGCCGAGACCCCACGCACCGAGCGTCGGAGACTCCCAGTTGTCCTCAACAAAGCGGATGTCGTGTTTAGCCGCCTCAATGCCGATTGCCGCAAGCGATTCAAGATAAAGCTCCTGAATGTTGTCGGGCGACGGCTTCATAATAAGTTGCAGTTGATGGTGCTGATACAGGCGATTGGGATTGTCGCCGTAACGACCGTCAGCCGGACGCCGCGAAGGCTCCACGTAAGCGACGTTCCACGGTTCCGGTCCGAGCACCCGCAAAAATGTAAACGGGTTCATCGTGCCCGCGCCTTTTTCAATGTCGTAGGGCTCCGCCAAAATGCAGCCCTTGTCCGCCCAAAATTTCTGCAGGGCGAAGATTAGTTCCTGATACTTCAACCGAACGACCTCCTTAGGAAATTTCACAGCCCGTTATAGCAAATGGCGGTTGCAATGTCAATTTATCTGGTTGTATAATGCAAATGCTTTGTATTTTTTGAGGAGGGGAGAAATTTGTTTTCCAGGTTAGCAAAATTTTACAGCGAAACCGCGCTGATAAAATTAATCGCCGTCGGTCTGGTAGTAGGAATTTTAATCGCGCTGTTCGTGCCGTTCTTCGTGCCGGTTATCGCGGTCTTCGGCAAGCTGTTCGTCAGCGCATTGAAGGGCGTCGCGCCGATACTGGTCTTCGTGCTGGTCATGAACGCAATGAGCCAACGCTCCGAATCCAACGCAACAATGAAGCCGATTATTCAGCTGTACGTTATCGGAACGTTCCTTGCGTCGCTCGTGGCGGTAACGGCGTCATTCCTGTTCCCGACGACGCTCAAATTGCAACTCGACGCCGACACGACCATATCGCCGCCCGGCGGCATTATCGAAGTCTTGCAGAACGTCATCATGAACGTCGTCGATAACCCGATTCACGCGCTGACGACGGCAAATTATATCGGCATATTGGCGTGGGGCGTCATAATGGGGCTTGCGTTCCGTCACGCGGGCGACGAACTTCACAACGTGCTTGCCGACCTCGCGAAGGCGGTTACAAAAGTTGTGCAGTGGGTAATTCGTTTCGCGCCCTTCGGCATAATGGGACTTGTCGCGGACGCAATCGCAACCAGCGGCATCGACGCATTGCTCGGTTACGCAAAGTTGCTCGCGGTACTTTTGGGCGCATTCTTCAGTGTCGCGCTAATCATGAATCCGATAATCGTATTCTACAAACTGCGCATGAATCCGTATCCGCTCGTATTGGCGACACTGCGCGAAAGCGGCATTTACGCGTTCTTCACACGCTCAAGCGCGGCGAATATCCCCGTCAACATGAGCCTGTGCAAACGTCTCGGACTCAACGAAGATTTGTATTCGATTTCAATTCCGCTCGGCGCGACAATCAACATGGCGGGCGCGTCGATAACCATTGCGCTTTTGAGTTTGGCGGCGGCAAATACGTTGCACATTTCAATCGATATGCCGACGGCGTTGCTGCTGTGCATAATCGCGACGATTGGCGCATGCGGTTGTTCAGGCGTCGCGGGCGGCTCACTATTGCTGATACCCGTCGCATGTTCAAGTTTCGGCATCGGCAACGATATTGCAATGCAGGTCGTCGGCGTCGGCTTCATTATCGGCGTCCTGCAAGATTCGTGCGAAACCGCGCTGAATTCCTCAAGCGACGCGCTGTTCACGGCAACGGCTGAATTCGCCGAACGTAAAAAGCTCGGCAAGCTCAAACCTTCCGATTTGGTGCCGCGTGCCGCCGAATAACATTCAAACCGTCAAAAAAATTCTCCCGTCAAATACGGCGGGGGATTTTTTTTGTCACGCGGAAAAATTTTTATTATAATTCCGCCAACAAGAATCGTTTTTCGGGAAGTAGCGCGATTGAAATGGATAAACTTTATGATTGGTCTGATTTTGCGGAGAAATATAATCTTATACCTGCTGAAAATGAAGACGATACTTATAAATCTTTTGGTTCGTATAAGTTATACGGTAAGATTTCCGGAACCCATCCATGGTATAGTAGCGGTTGGCACTATGAGAATATTTCGAGGACATACAATCTTTATATAATCCGTCCCTATGAAGATGGTGCAAGAATTGAGGGCGGCTCTGGTAACGCTGGTTATATCTCTGAGACCGGTGAATGTGAATGGTATGATTCAGACAATGACTATTTGTGGAAACGAATTTACGATTATTCATATGAAATGAAAATTAGTAATAGTTTTAAAAATATTTTATTTAATGGTTGCACAGGTGTGGATTGGTTTCATAATAGCGTCAGTAAATTCAGTGTGCCCGACAATGTGACAATTAACGGGAAAGACGGAGACGACTCTTTACTCAACTATGGCGGATCAAATGTAAAAATCAGCGGCGGTTCCGGTGATGATCTAATTAGCAATGAAGCTACGGTTATATGGATCAGCGAAAATGAATACATCCGGTATTATCCTACCGATACCATACTCGACGGCGGTGTGGGTGCCGACACAATCACCAACAACGGCGCGAACGTCACAATCAACGGCGGCGCGGGTAACGATTACATTTACAACGGCGGCTACTGGGACAGCGTCACGATTGACGGCGGGCGACGGAAACAACACCATTAACAACGGTCTGCACAAAGACGACCGTGATTATTCCGGCGGCGATAACGTCACGATAACTGCGGGTAGCGGCGGCGACGTAATTCAAAACTTCAACGCCTCGAACATCTCGATTGACGCGGGCGACGGCAACAATCTGGTGAATATCGGCGGCGACGCTTCAAAGCTTACCGTAAAGGGCGGCACGGGCAACGATTCGGTCTTCTTGTACACGCCGAAAAATGGAAGTGCTGTTGACTCCGAGACGGGCGAAATTCCCAACGACGGCAACTTTGGCGGCACGAACGTTTCGATTAACGCCGTCGGCGGAAAAAATCTTGTGTACGTCGCGGACTCGTGGAATTATGTTACGGTCGAGGGCGGCAACGATTCACAAGGCATCGACCTTATCTCCAACGGCGGCGACAATGCCTTTCTTCGCGGCAACGCGGGCAATGATAAAATCGTGAACACGGGCGATTATGCGATAATCTTCGGCGGCGACAACGGCGACATCATCGAAAATTACGGCGACAACGTCTACATTGCGGGCGACGACGCCAACGGTAAGGGCAGCAGCAACTTCGGCGATTACATCTACACCGACAAAGGCTCGAATGTCACGATTGACGGCGGCGCTGGCAACGATAAAATCACGGCTTTCCACGACGTTAAAGCATCAATCGTCGGCGGCGCAGGTAACGACGAAATTAATCTTGAACGGCTGACGGTCGACGATCTGACCAAAATTTCGTTGAAAGCTTTCGCGCTCGTTACATTTAAAATCGTTTCGGAAAAAGTCATCAGCGATATTATCAGCAACAAACTGCTTAAAGGTGTGCCGGTTGCCACCAACGCCGCAGACTGGTTGCTTGCTTTGGGTGAGATGATTCCCGGATATTACGGTGCTCCGTTCAAAATCGCAAATGCCGCCAAGGACGTTTACGGCGCAATTAAAGACTTCAACAAGTACAAATATTATTTCGCCGACAAATCGACAAGCACGGTCGCAGGCGGCGCGGGCGACGATACGATAATCGTCGACGGTATCGCTCCGCGTGTCTTTGAATATTCCGACGGCGACGGCAACGACGTTTATTATCGCTTCAACGACAACACGTTTAACGTTGATGATTTTGAGCTGTCGACGTTGCGGATTAAAAAGGGTCGCATAAAGCACGTCGCTGTTATCGGCAATGACGTTACGTTTGTCGTCGGCAAAGGCTCAATCAAACTCGTCAACGGCGCGAACAAAAAATTCAAGCTCATTGAGGACGAAGAGGGCGGCACCGTTACGACGCGCGCTTACGGTTTGGACATAAACACGGGTAAAGTCGTTTGCTCAATCTTCGGCTCGGCGCAAAACGACAACCTTCAGGACAAAGTCGGCATTGAATTCGCCGCAACAAGCTCAACCGTCACTGCAATTTCATCGTCGACGCAAAAAACGATTGGCACAATCTTTGATCACGTAATTTACGGTTACGACGGTCGCGACACTTTGAGCGGCAATGACAAGGACGATACGATTCACGGCGGCGACGGCTCCGATAAAATCTTCGGCGAGGGCGGAAATGATGTCCTTTACGGCGAAGGCGGCAACGATGAAATTTACGGCGACGCGGGCAAGGATACCATTTACGTCGGCGACAGCGATACGGCTTTTGGCGGCGACGGCGACGATTTCATCAAAAACAACGGCGATTACGTCAAGATTTTCGGCGACGACGGTAACGACAAAATCTTCAACTCGGACACCTACAGCCACAACGTCACAATCAGCGGCGACGACGGTCACGACACGATAGCGGTTCACGGCATGAAAATATCGGTCAACGGCGGCACGGGCAACGATTCAATCCAATTGGGTTATGTCTCTTCGACCGACAACGTAAGCTCAACCGTAACAGTCGACGCGGGCGCGGATAACGATACGATTCGCAGTTACATTTCTTACGTCACGTTGACGGGCGGCGCGGGCAACGACGTCATAAGTCTTTCCGCCGACGCGAAGAAAAATTATATCAGATACGCTTCGGGCGACGGCTTCGATACGATTTCCGGGCTCAACGACGACGACACGCTTAAAATCACTTCGGGCACTGTCGACACGGTTACGGTCGCGGGCTCGGACGTTATCTTGACGGTCGGAGACGGCTCCCTTCGTTTCAAGAACTTCAAGGGCAAAGAATTCAAAGTTACTCACGCCAAAGGCGAAGTCGTCAAATACAAACTTTCCCCCGACAAAAAGACCAAACACGTCACCGGTTCGATTGTCGGCGGCAAAGGTCAAAGCACCATTTACGGCACGAGCGGCAACGACACTTATTTCGGGAGCGACGGCAACGATTTGATTTACGGCAACGAAGGTCGCGATTATCTTTACGGCGAAGGCGGCAACGATACGATTTACGGCGGCGCGGGCAACGATTACATTTGGGACGACAAAGGAAAAAATACGATTTACGGCGACGCGGGTAACGATACAATTTATGCAAACGGTAAAAGCAACCTTATCGTTTACAATTTCGGCGACGGCAACGATCATATCTACGGCGCGGGCACAGTCCGAATTTTGGGCGCGAGTTATTCCACGTTGCGCAACGGAAACGATTTGATTCTTGCGGTTGGCGATTATTCGGGCTTGAAACCGGCAACTCAAATGCTCAACGGCACCGTCAAACTTATCGGCGGCAAAAAATATTTCAAAATCGAGGGCACTTGCAACGGGCAATACACCCCCGAAGGTCTGTCCAAAGACGACGCGGATATTAAAGTTTCTGCGGACTTCGCGGGCAGCGAAATTAACTTGGCGGACTTCGACGGAGTGAAAAATATTGACGCGTCGACTTCCACAAAAAAATTGTCACTCGGCGGCGACAAAGGCAACAATAACTTGACGGGCAATGCGTCGGCGAATACTCTTTCGGGCGGCAAAGGTAACGACACACTCACGGGCGGCGGCGGCAAAGATGTTTTCGTTTACACGGCGGGCAAGGACGTCATCACGGATTACGCGGTCGGCGACAAAATCAAGTTTGGCGGCGCGATAACGTCGACAAAGCTTAGCGGCAACAACGTCGTCTTTACGATCGGCAAAGGCACGCTCACCGTCACCAACGCAAAGGGCAAGAAACTCACGCTGATTGATTCGGCGGGCAAAAGCTCCACACAAACCGTCAGCGACGTTTTGACCGTCACGAATAAGACAGCTTCGCCCGTGACCGTCGCGCCGTATGTTAAGACCGTCGACGCCTCGAAACGCACAAAATCCGTCACGATTACGGGCAATGCGTCTGCAAATTCAATCGTCGGCGGCAAGGCGTCGGATTCGCTCGTCGGACTTGCGGGCGCGGATAAACTTTACGGCGGCAAAGGTGCGGACACGCTCATCGGCGGCAAGGGCAACGACAGCTTGTGGGGCGGTGCAGGTAAAGACACGTTCATTTACTCAAACGGCGACGGCAAAGATGTCATTTACGGATTCCAAAGCGGCGACTTGCTTCAGATAACTGACGCGTTCACCGCAAGCTACAACAGCTCCAAAAATTCCATTGCGTTCAAAGTCGGCAGCGGCTCCGTCACGTTGCGCGACTTCAACACGACAATTTTCCGCGTCAACGACACGACATATCAGCTTAGCGGCGGCAAGCTCAAAATAAAATAAATCGTCACCCGACACGTAAAAAGGAGTCGTCTCAATCGAGGCGGCTCCTACATTGCAATGTGCCGGCGCGAAATCGGCGTCAAAGCGACACATCACGCAATAAAAAATCCCCCGACGTTCAATCGAGCGTTGGGGGATAATTTTTATGTCACGAACTGTTCAGCTTGCCGCCTGCTTCGGGCGGGGATTCACGCGCCGAAATTTTTTTAACTGTTCATCTGTTTGCGGCGGACAATCTTCATCATAAACAATATCGTCGTCGCTCATATTTGATAATGCGTCGAGCTCTGCTTTTTGTTCAGGTGTCAATGGTGCTCCAACGTCGATCCATTTATAAACCAGCATAATAATCGCTCCTTTCTTTGGCAGTTGCAGGTCTTGCCGTGATTAATCTTGTAACGTTGGTGTTATCGGCATTGACACGTTCAGTGTAGACGACGAACAAAATTTCTCTAACGCGCCCGATAGTTATCCAGCGGTCTTCGCCGTCGGAATGTTCGTCGTCGCGAAATACAATTAAATCGTCGTCGGCAAAAATTAAAGCCGCCCGAAGGCGACCTAATTCATAATTCATAATTCCTAATTAATAATTGAATTCACGCCAAGGCGTCGCCGCCGCCGACGTAATCTTGCAGGGCGAGCGAGTAAACAAGGCGTCTGTCGCGCATGAAGGTCAGCACGCGCATAACTTCCCACGCGGTATCGAGACTTGTAAGGCAGGGCACGCCGAGTTCGACTGTTGCGCGACGAATGCGGAAGCCGTCCTTTGCGATATGTTTGCCGGGAGCTTGCGTATTAACGACCATGTGAATTTTGCCGAGCTTAATCATCTGAATGATGTCCGAGCTGCGCTGATGAACTTTGCCGACGACCTCCGCGTCAATGCCGATTGACTGCAAAGCTTTGGCGGTGCCTTCCGTCGCGACGAGCTTAAAGCCGAGTTCGTAGAAGGCTTTGGCGAGCTGTTTCATTTCGTCCTTGTCCTTGTCGGCGACGGTGAACAGTATGCAACCGTGCTTCGGAATGTTCATGCCCGCGCCCGTTATCGCCTTGTACAGCGCGCGAGCGTAGTGATAATCGATGCCCATGACTTCGCCCGTCGACTTCATTTCGGGACCGAGCGATATGTCAACGTCCTGCATCTTCGCGAAGGAGAACACGGGGGCTTTGACGGCGACATAAGGTTTCGGCTCAACAAGTCCCGAATAGTAGCCCATTGTCTTGAGTTTCGCGCCGAGTGCAACCCGCGTCGCGACGTTGACCATTTTAATATCGGTGACCTTGCTCAAGAACGGAACAGTGCGGCTTGAACGCGGATTGACCTCAATGACGTAAACTTTGCCGTCCGCGACGACGTATTGAATGTTGAGCAGACCTTTGACGTGGAGCGCAAGTGCCATGCGCTTTGTGTAGTCGGTTATCGTGTAAATGACTTTCGACGGGAGAGTTTGCGGCGGATAAACGGCAATGCTGTCGCCGCTGTGGACGCCCGCGCGTTCGACGTGTTCCATTATGCCGGGAATGACGACGTCGACGCCGTCACTTATCGCGTCAACCTCGACCTCGGTGCCCTGCATGTATCTGTCGACAAGCACGGGGTGATCGGGCGTGACTTTGACGGCGCGGCTCATGTAGTCGCGGAGTTCGTCCTCGTTGTAGACGATTTCCATTGCCCTGCCGCCGAGAACGTAACTTGGGCGCACCATGACGGGGTAGCCAATCTGCGCGGCACCCGTTATCGCGTCGTCAAGGTTTGTGACGCTGATACCTTTCGGGCGCGGAATGTTGAGTTCCGTAAGCATTTCGTCGAAGCGTTCGCGGTCTTCGGCACGGTCAATGTCGTCGACGCTCGTACCGAAAATTCTCACGCCCGCCGCCGCCAAACTTGCCGCAAGATTAATCGCCGTCTGCCCGCCGAATTGCACGATAACTCCGTCGGGCTGTTCCTTGTCGATGATGTTCAAAACGTCTTCAGTCGTCAGCGGCTCGAAATAAAGCTTGTCGGATATGTCAAAGTCCGTCGACACCGTTTCGGGATTGTTGTTGATTATAATCGCCTCAATGCCCGCCTCGCGCAGTGCCCAGACCGAATGCACGGAGCAATAATCGAACTCGACGCCCTGCCCGATACGAATCGGACCTGAACCTAAAACGATGATTTTATGTTTGTCGCTGACGGTCACCTCGTCGAATTCGCCGCGATACGTGGAGTAGTAGTAGGGCGTCGCCGCCTCGAATTCAGCCGCGCAGGTGTCGACCATCTTGTACACGGGCAGAATCTTGAACTGCTTGCGCATGTCGCGAACGTCGTTAAGCGTCGTGCCCGTGAGCTCGGCGATTGAAACGTCCGCAAGCCCGACCATTTTGGCATCGCGCAGATTTTTGGCGTTGAGTTCACCTTTCGACAGGCGAACTTCCATATCCGTGATATTTTTGATTTTGTCGATAAACCAGCGGTCAATCTTCGTGATGTCGGCAATTTCGTCCGTCGTGACGATGTTCCTGCGCAGTGCCTCCGCGATAAGGAACAGCCGTTCGTCGTCAATGCGGGCAAGACGTTTGCGAATCTTGTCGTCGTCCCAATCGTCCATTTTCGACATGTGCAGACGATTAACGCCGATTTCGAGACTGCGGACGGCTTTAAGAATCGCGCCTTCAAACGTGCGGTCAAGGCTCATGACTTCGCCCGTCGCCTTCATTTGCGTGCCAAGCGTCGTGTCGGCGTAAACAAACTTGTCGAAGGGCCAGCGCGGGAACTTGACGACGATATAATCAACGGACGGCTCAAAGCAAGCGCGCGTCTTTTTCGTGACGGCGTTGACAATTTCGTCGAGCGTGTAGCCGATTGCGATTTTGACGCTGACTTTGGCAATGGGATAGCCCGTCGCCTTACTTGCCAACGCGCTTGAGCGACTGACGCGCGGATTGACTTCAATGACGTAATAGCTGTCGCTTTTCGGGTCAAGCGCGAATTGAATGTTGCAACCGCCCTCAATCTCCAACGCACGAATGATTTTCAGACTTGCCGAGCGCAACAGTTGATATTCGTGGTCGTTGAGCGTCTGCGTCGGTGCGACGACGATACTGTCGCCCGTGTGCACGCCGACGGGGTCGAAATTTTCCATTGAGCAAATCGTTATGCAGGTGTCGTTGCCGTCGCGCATAACTTCGTACTCAATTTCCTTCCAGCCGGCGATTGACCGTTCAATCAGCACCTGCCCAATCATTGAATATTTGAGCCCGCGCAGGGTCGTTTCGATAAGTTCTTCTTCGTTGTTGACAATGCCGCCGCCCGTGCCGCCGAGTGTGTAAGCGGGTCGAACAATCAGCGGGTAGCCGATTTGGTTGGCGAAGTCAATCGCGCCGTGAATGTCCTCAACGATTGTCGATTCGGGTATCGGCTCCCCAATGCGCTCCATCGTCTCCTTGAAAAGTTCGCGGTCTTCGGCGCGTTTAATGGCGGTGATTGACGTGCCCAAAAGTTCGACGCCGAATTTTTTCAGCACGCCGCTTTCCGCAAGTTGCACGGCAAGATTAAGTCCCGCCTGCCCGCCGAGTGTCGCAAGCAGTCCGTCGGGACGTTCCTTTTCGATTATCGCGGCAAGGAAGTCGACAGTCAGCGGCTCAATGTAAACGCGGTCGGCAATGTTTGCGTCGGTCATTATCGTTGCGGGATTTGAATTGACGAGGACGACTTGCAAGCCCTCCTCCTTGAGCGAACGGCAAGCTTGCGAGCCCGCGTAATCGAACTCCGCCGCCTGCCCAATGACAATCGGTCCGGAACCGATAACGAGAATTTTATTGAGATTTTTTTTCTTAGGCAAAGTGTCAAACCTCCTTGGCGGCGCGCATTTGATTTATAAATTCGTCGAACAGTCGGACGCTGTCGTTCGGACCGGGCGCGGCTTCGGGATGATATTGCACGCTTGCTATCGGCAACGACGTGTGGCGCACGCCCTCAACCGTGCCGTCATTCAGTGAAACGTGCGTGACTTTGACGGGCAAGCCCTGCAGTGACTTCGCGTCGACGGCGTAACCGTGATTCTGCGACGTGATTGCAACTTTGCCCGTCTCAAGATTTTTCACGGGCTGATTGCAACCGCGATGCCCGAATTTCAATTTGTAGGTGTTCGCGCCCATTGCCAACGCCATAATCTGATGCCCTAAGCAAATGCCGAACATCGGTCGCTTGCCGAAAAGTTTTTTGACTTCCGCGACGACGCTCGGAACGTCTTTCGGGTCGCCGGGACCGTTCGACAGGAAAATTCCGTCGGGATTGAGCGCGAGAATTTCTTCGGCGGTAGTTTTGGCGGGCACAACCGTCACGCGGCAATTCAGGCGGCGCAGGGCGTCCAAAATGTTGCGCTTGATACCGAAATCCATTGTCACGACGTAAAGCGAATTCTTGCCCGCGTCAATCGTGTAGCTTACGGGCGTCGTAACCATCTCAACGACGTTTTTGCGAATCGGCAACGCCATCATCTCGTCGATTGTCGTCTGCGAAGTGTATTCGCTGACAATGACGCCCTTCATTGTGCCGGCGGAGCGAATTTTTTTCGCAAGCGCGCGCGTGTCGACATCATAGAGGCAGGGAATTTTTTCCGCCGTGAGGAATTCGGACAACGTCTTTTGCATTGACGAACTCGACGGTTTTTCGCAAATCTCCCCGACAATCAAGCCGCCGACGAAACTTTTGCGGCTCTGGTTGAATTGTTTGGCGGTGCCGTAGTTGCCGACGAGCGGGTAGGTCAGCGTGACAATCTGTCGGCAATACGACGGATCGGTCAAAATTTCTTGATAGCCCGTCATGCCCGTGTTGAAGACGACTTCGCCTTCGGTCGTGGCGTTTGAGCCGCCGAACAGTTGCCCGCGAAAGGTCGTGCCGTCCTGCAGTATCAATTTACCTTTCAAAGTTTTCACCTACTAAATCTGAAATATTTTTGTTATACTTGCGGCGAAAGTTTATCACACGGCGTGCGCCATTGCAAACAAAATGCCGTCCGCCCGCCGAATAATTCTGTATACACTGCGGCGTGCCGAGCCGTCCGAACGTTTCAATTTCGATTGAGTATTATTGAACTACTTTTTCTTTGCTTGTCCAAAGAAAAAGTAGCAAAAAGAAAGACAGCCGCCTACGAAAACGTCACGTTTTCTAACGGCGGCGACCACGGCCGCGCGTCCATGCGCGGCCTCAAATGTTGCAATCAATCAAGCGGGTGATCGATTATGAATTTTTTGCGCGAACTGTGGGACGCGGTGATTTATTTTCTGTTCCCGCCACGCTGTCCCGTGTGCCGCGAATTTGCCGACGAACGCTATCAGCTGTGCGCGGCGTGTCAACAAAAAATTCTGCGCCTCGACCTGTACGACCAAAAAGTTCCGCCGATTGATAAAGTCCTGCGCGTGACGAAATATCGCGGCGGCTCCCGTGAAATGTTGCGCGCGCTGAAGTTCGACGACAATTTACGCGTCGTGCCCGCAATGAAAAAAATCCTCGACGACGTTTCCGACCGCACGGAAATTTTATCGCTGCTTGCCGCCGTCGACTGCGCGACGATTGTACCGTTGCACGCCGATCGTCTCAAGGAACGCGGCTTCAATCAAACGGAGCTCATCTTCGGCGAATGGCTCGCGAAAAAAAATTTGCCGCCGAAAAATTTTCTGATACGTGCAATCGCGACGCCGAAACTTTACAACCTCGGTAAGGCGGAGCGTCAAAAAGTTTTGAGCGGAGTTTTCGCGCCGCTTGAGCCCGTCGACCTGCGCGGGCAAAAAATTTTGATCGTCGACGACATCTTCACGACGGGCACCACTTGCCGCGAATGTGCCACGGTCTTGAAATCACTCGGCGCGGAAAAAATTTTCGTGCTCGCCTTCGCCGCCGACTTCGGCGAAAATCTCGGCGACAATCGCCGCTGAAGTCGCGCAAATTATATTCCATATAACTTTTTAACTGCCGCCCTATTGTACCCCGCCGGTTTACGCGCTATTATTTTCAGGATTTATTGGGCGTTTGGTGGACGTTCAATCTGTTCGGCGACAAAAAATTCTGTCGGGCACAATTCAAATGTCGGGGGGCATTCAAAATCGGTACTTTGTGGCGAACTGCTTGTCGAGGGGAATTTCCGGCGCAGTTCGTTGTTTTATTTTGAGCCGAAAAATTTTTTATACCACATACGAGAAGGGAGTTCTGTTACATGAGCGATCAGTTCAATAATTTTAGTTTCGATCTCCAACGTTTCGACGGTCCGTCGTCCGTCTACTACAGCTTAATCGGCGAATCTTCTGCCGCTACTAAAGCCGGCGACAGTTTTTATTGGGGCGCAAGCGGCGCGTTAATTCAATTCGACGGTTCGCCGAGTGCGCTTCTTCAAGTCAATTACAGCACGTCAACGGCAGGCACATCAACTTACTACTCCGTTACCGAAATTGCCGATTGGGTGTCGTTGGCGGGCGCAAGTGCCGCTGATTACAAGTTCGCGTCGATAAGCTCAACCGAAGGCTTCAACATTATCGGGCTCGGCGACAACACCGTCGAAGGGCTGACGTTCACGGGCGGTAGCTCAGTTCCGACGCTCCAATTCAGCGGCGCGGGCGACAGCTCGAAAGATTATCTCGATATTTATAACGGCGCACTAAGTAACATCGCTCTCGGCACTACAAGCGCGGCTTTCACGACCGAAGGCAACAGCTCAGGTGTCACGTGGTCGATTAACAGCTTGAGTCTCGCGCTCGACAAGGGCTTCACCTTTACGGGCGACAAAACTCTCGAACTCCTCGGCAACGACAACGCTACCGTCAACTTCACATACGCCAACGCCGTCAACAAAATTTTCGGGCTAAGCTCCAATACAATCGACGGCTTGGAATTCACGATTGAAGGCAGCGGGACATCTTCCGTTTCGCTCGAATTCAGCGGCGCGGGCGCAAGCGATTATCTCGAAATATCGGACGGCTTGCTCGGCAACGTCGTCTTGGGCACGAGCGGCGCGGCTCTCACCGTCAACGAAAAAACTTATGACGGACAAAATTACACAACTGATGACGACACTCTTGGCTTACGCATCAATAAAGAACGAATTGCCATTGACCAAGGCTTTAAATACAGCATCGAAGGCGAATCGTCCGACGCCGTTAAAACCGTTGAAATTTTGGCGGGCGGCACCAGCGTCATTGTCATGGATTCGGGCGACGCCAACAAAATTACTTTCGGCTCAACAAGCTATGCGACCCTGCAATTTGCTTCGAATACTTACGAATTTGTCAATGCAAGCGGTAGCGTCTACTTCACGTTAAAAAACGACGTGGGGGAAATCAATGGTTTCAATTTTGGCGGCAAGGGCGACGCGCTCTCCTTCAATGAAGCAGCAAATAATAATTTAAGTAACGGTGAAAAACTGTTCTATAAAGGTATTTCCTTTAAAGACAAAAGCGAGATTCTTTCCAATATAGACTTGGGTAACGGCGACAACGAAAAGCTCGTTATGTTGTCTGACGACGGCAAGTTCATGTTCAGCGACCTCGTAGCAGGAGATAATATCCAATTTAACACCGATATTTTAATTAAATTTGAGGATACGGGCAATGCGGGCGGCTCGGTTGCTTTTGATGCTTTGTCGGGAACAATCACGAGTATTACCGTCGGCGAAAGCGGCATATTGACAATCACGGACGGAGACAATAGTTCTTACGGCATAAACGGCAACGACGTTATTGTCAACGACGCGGCTGTCAACGTCAGTTTCGGCACAACATCCGGCACTGAAAAAGGTTTTACATACAACAACCTCAACAGCGATAAACCAATTCTCGAACTGAATACATTCTTTAAACTCGACGAATTTGGCGACGAAGACAAAAACGAATTCGCCGTCAGCAAATGGGGCAAAGCCGTCGAACTCGCTATCGGCTGGACATCGGGCACCAACGTCACGCTCGGCAACGGCGACGACAGCGTCACGTTTATCCTCTCCACCAGCCCCGACGATCCCAATGGTTATATCTCTGATTACGAACTCCTCGGCAAGTTCACGTTCAGCGGCGAAAGCAAAGTTTCGGGCTTTATCTTCGGCGCGGACAGCGGCACCGACAGCATCATCTTCGACAAGACGTTGCTCAACACGGCGAGCTTTTCATTCGGCTACACGACCGACGGCTTCGGCAGCGCGACTTACACATATCTCAACGTCCCGCATGTCACGTTGGCGGGCGCGGGTTCAGGTGCAGTGGCGCAGACGAGTGTTTCTGCGGCGTTTACGTTGGTTGTCGGCGGCGGCTCGGCGACGGTTGCTGACTACGACGCTTCCACGCAGGTTAAATTCGACGGCGGCACAAGCGGATTCTTCCAAATCGCTTTCGACACGAACGGCGAACTGCAAGGTATCACGCCCGTCGCGGCATTGAGCGGCGGCGCGTCGTCCTTGGCGGAAGGAATGGCGTTCACCGTCACGGGCAACACGACGGCGAACAGCGAAAGCGGTCTTTACTTCGGCTCGGCAAGCAACGTCGTCGCCATTGCAAGCGGCAGTTACATCTACACGCACTATTCACAGAGCAGCGCAGTTAAACTCGGCAACGACACAGACACGCTTTACGCATTGGCGGACGCAAAGACGCTCAACCTCGGCGGCACAAGCGGCGCAATTACCGACGCGCTGAACGGCACATCTTCAACGGACGACGATTTTACTTACCAATATCGCAGCGGCGGCAGTGCTTATTTCACAGTCGGCGCAAGCGCGTTGAGTGCGTTTGTCTTCGGTACGGTCAGCGACGCAATCGGTATGTCGGCGGGCAACAAGTTGGGGCTTGAATATGTCAACGGCACGTCGACAGCGGGTTTGAGCGTGCTTCCGACCGTCACGGGCACCAATACTTATTGGGTCGAAATGACGGGCGCAAGCGGCTCGGAATTCGCGATTAATGAATTCGGCGGCGCGGCGTCCGTTGCATTCGGCAGTGCGTCGTTCACGTTCGCGGGCGGCTCCGACAACAGCGCGTTCATGTTTAACGCGGGCGGCTCGGCACTCGGCTTCAGCGCGGCGGCGGGCTCCGTTGCAATGAACATTGCGGCGGCGTCTTATCTTGCGGGCGGCGACTTCTCGATTAACGGCGCAAGCGTCGACATTGACGCACGAGGGCTCAACGGCACGCTGACTTACATTGCGGGCGAAAGCGCGTTGCTCGGCTTGGGCGACAAGAGCACCATTACCAACGCGGGCGACATCACGAAGATTTACGCGACGTCAAGTGCGGCGACATTCACATTCGGGAGCACGTCTTTCAGGGCGGACGCGGCGGGCACCTCGACGGGCGACCTTGCGTATTACGACGTGAACGGAGCTTCGGCGACGGGCTTCCACTTCATGAAGACAGCCGACTCGCTCACGTTGCCGGGCAGTGTCAGCGGCTTCAGCCTTTATGACGGCGCGAACGGCACGGGCTTCGACGCACCGACAGTTTCAGTGACGGCGGGCGGCTCGGAAGTTTCGTCGTACACCGTCGTTAAGCAGGCGGGCGATTCGTTGTTCGCAGTCGCCGGTTTGTCAGATGACAATTACGCCGAATTCGGACAAACGCATATCACGTTCGAGACGCTCTCCGCCGCGACGGGCGAAATTCTGTTCAACGTGCTCAACGCCCCGACAATCGCGCTCACGGGTATCAGCGGCTTGGTTGCCGACAACGACGCAGTTCGCGTCACGGGCGCGACGGGCGGCATAAGCATCATGGGCAAGACCGTCGAGATTGTCGGCGAAAGTTCGGGCTTCCTGTACACGAATCACGATACCGATACCGACACGATAACCGAAGTTTACGGCGACGCGACGATTAAAGCCGTTGCGGGCGCAAAAGTTATCGGCACGGCGGCAGGTCAGAGCGGGCTCGGTCAGTTCACGTTCAACATTGCAAGCGACAGCCAAATTTTCACGGTCGCGGGCGACGGCAAGAACGGCGTCAACTTCCAACTCGGCTCGGACAGCAAAGTTGTCGGCGTCAACGGCGTGGACAACGACGAATCAGTCACGGGCGCATTCTTCACGAACGGCAGCTTCAGCCTCAACAACGCGGCAGTCAGCATTGCGAACGACAGCACCTCCAACAAGACGAATTACACATTCTACGGCGCGTCGCTTGCGGGCTTGGTCAGCGGCGACAACGTCACGAAGGCGGGCGGCGTCAGCTACTTCATAACGTCAGAGTCGGGCGCATTTACAATCCTCAACACGGCAATGACAATCGGCGGCGACAGCTCGGTTGTCTTCGGCGTCAACGGCGGGCTCTCGACAATCAGCGGTCTCGACGGCGCGGACGCTTACGCTTACGGCAGTTTCAGCAACGCAATCACCGTCAACACCAAGTCCGTCAAAGTCACGGGCGACAATCTCATTGCGGTCTACGGCAACGCGGCGGCGAACGGCGTCGCGAAAATCGGCAGCTTGAGCGGCAATGTCGACGTCCTCAGCGCGGACGATGTTACGATGGTCGGCGCGGACGGCGACGGTCAATTTACGTTCAGCTTCATGGGCAAGGGCGAAAGCTTTGCTATCGACGGCAACAGCTCTGCGGATACTTGGTTTACGTTCGGCACGGACAGCGTCGTTGCAGGTATCAGCGGCATTGACGCGGGCGAAACCGTCACGGGCAGTTTCTCGAACGCGGCGATTGCAATTAACAACGCGGCGACGCTCAAGATTGACGGCGACACCGACGGCAACAGCGTAACGTATGCGGGCACAAGCTTCATTGTTTACGACCTCAACGGCGGCGCGACGGTCAGTTCGGCAAGCGGCATTTACAGCGCGTGGACGGACACAATCGGCACGTCGGGCGCAAATTTCTGGTTCGGCAGCGTAAGCTTCGGCGTGGCGGGCGACAGCTCCAACGGCGTGCAATTTGTCCTTGATGGCGATTCGATTGTCGACAGCGTAACCGACCTCGACTTTGACGCGACACTGCGCGGCGGCTTGAGCAGTCTTCAGTCCGTCAACAACGCAAGCTTCAGCGTCGGCGGCGATGATAATTTCGGCGTTGTCGGCGGCACGGGCGCAAGCGGCATTCGCGCGATAATCGACCTGTCGAACAATGCGACGGTCTCCAATGCGGGCGGCGCGACGTTGGCTGTCACCGATACGATTGCAAGCGGCGGCTCGCTGGCGATAATGTTCAACAACACGGCGTTCACGATTGAAGGCGCGGACTCCGACGGCGTCAACTTCATTTTGAACAGCGCGGGCAGTGTCGTTGCAGTTGAAGACCTCGACGCCAACGCGACACTTCGCGGCGACTTGACGGGCTTGAGCTCAATCAACGGCATATCGTTTGCAGTCGGCGGCGATACGAGTTTGGCGGTTGTCGGCGCGGCAAGCGGTATCAGCGCGATTCTCGACCTGTCGAACGGCGCGACACTGACGAATTCGGGCGGCGCGACTGTTGCCGTGACCGACACGGAAGGTCAATTCACCTTCGACGGCAAAACATTCACGGTTGCGGGCGACAGCTCGGTTACGTTTGGATTGAGCGGCGTCGCGGTCACGGGCGTAAGCTACTTCGACGCTCCCGCGACAATCACCGGCGAAATCAGCGGCTTGACGATTAACAACGACACTACACAAATCAACATCACGGGCGACAGCGACAGCATCTTCAGCTACGCGATTGACAGTGCAAGCGGCGCGACACTCGGCGGCGTCGGCGGCAGCTCGACGGTCGTAATTAACCACGCGGCGGGCGCGAACGTCGTTCAAGTCATCGACGCGAGCAACTATCAGTTCGGAACGGCGTCGGCATTCACGCTTGCCGGCACGAGTGCGGCGGTTGACTTCATGGTCAACAGCTTGAGCGTTACGGCAGTCGGCGGGCTCAACGATACAGAAACGCTCACGGGCTACGGCTTCGACAAGGTCGTTTCGATTAACGGCGCGACGTTCGACATCAAGGGCGACGCGGGCGATATGATGGTCGTCGGCAACACGGGCGCAAGCGGCTTAACGGTTATCGGCAATGTCGGCTCAAGTGACGGCGTCACGATTAACAATGTCGGCGGCGCGTCGAAAGTCTCAACCGATTTGGACGGCGTCTTCAATTTCGTAAGCAACCTCATGCCGTTCACGGTCAGCGGCGATACGAACGTCGACTTCATCACGGCGGCTGGTCAATCGGCTTCCGTTATCGGCGTCGAAAGCTTCAGCGGTCCCGCGACAATCAGCGGTGCGCTCGACGGCGTTTATATCAACGACGACACGTTGGCGATTGACATCACGGGCGACAGCGACAGCCTGTTGAGTTACATGCTCAACGGCACGGCGACACTCGGTAGCGTCGGCGGCGATAACGTCACGATTAACGGCGTGGCGGGCGCAAGCGTCGTTCAAATCACGGCGTCGGGTATCTACGACTTCCAACTCGGCGCAAGCGAAATTTTCACGCTGGCGGGCGGCGATTCGTCGGTCTTCTTCGGGCTCGACGGCACGACGGTCAAATCGATTGCCGACTTCGACAAGGGCGACAGCGTGACGGGCAACTTCGCCAACGGCATAACGGTCAGCGGCGGCAGTGCGACGTCTTATATCAAAGTCACGGGCGACGACACGATTCAAGTTGTCCGCGACGACATCCAGATTAACAAGCTGTCGAACGGCGCGACGATTGATGCGGCGGACAGTGTCAGCATTGCGTGGACGGACGCGTTCAGCTCAAGTTCAATCGCGATTCAGGACGCGGACGGTTACCGCTTCACGGTCAACGGCTTCGATTCGACGGGCGTGGAATATTTGCTCAACGACAGCGGTCACGTTATCGGCGTGAGCAGTCTCGATACGGGCGTCACGTTGACGGGCAGCTTGAGCGTGCTCAATTCGATTAACGGCGCGACATTCGATGTCAAGGGCGACGATACGTTGGCGGTTGTCGGCGCGTCGACGGGCGTCAGCAAAATTTTTGAGTTGAGCGACGGCGCGACGGTCACATCTGCGGCGGGCGCGAGTCAAGCTTTGACGGATTCGACGGGCAATTTCTACTTCGGCAGTCAGAGCTTCACGGTCGACGGCGACAGCGCAATAACCTTCGGACTCAACAACAGCGCCGTCAACACAATCAGCGAACTTAGCGGCTCCGTGACGAGCTTCAACTTCGCGGACATCACGTCGACAAACGGCAAGAGCTTTGCGATTTCGGGCGACGCCGAAGATTTGATGATCGTCGGCAACGCGGCGGCGAGCGGTCTTGCGCAAATTGACAAGGTCGGCGCGGGCGAAGGTCAAACAGTCACGATAACCAATGCGGGCGGCGCGACGCTCATTTCGACGGACAAGGCGGGCGGCTTCAGCTTCGTGTCGAGCGAGCAGAATTTCACGTTGCAGAGCGCGGGCGACAGCGTCATAAACTTTGCGCTTGACGCGACCGAAACGGTCACGGCAATCGGCGGCGTCGGTGACACGGAAACGATTATCGGCGTGTTCGACGCGGTCGATTCGGTCAACGGCGTGGCGTTCGATATCGTCGGCGACAGCGGCACATTGTCGATTGTCGGTCGCGACGACTTGAGCTCAATCAGCAAGATTATGGGCGTCGGCAATGCGGGCGGCGGCAACGTCACGATTAACAATGTCGGCGGCGCGGACGAATTGCTTACGAACGCGGCGGGAACGTTCGTGTTCACGGGCGCAAGTTTCCTGACGAATGACGACAGTTTGACGTTTGCACTTGGCGGTGACAGCGCGACGGCGATAACCGGGCTCGACAACGGCAAATCGATTCAAAGTTCGTTCGCGGGCGTGAGCTCCGTCAACGGCAAAAATTTCAGCATTAACGACAGCGACAGCTCAATCGTGATTTTCGGCGGCGCGGCGAGCTCAATCAGCAAGATTGCGGGCGTGACGGGTAACGCGACGATTGCCAACGCGGGCGGCGCGAGCCAAATCATCACGGACAGCGTCGGCACGTTCCAATTCCAGAATCAAACGCTGACGACGGGCAGCGACAATGTCGTTACGTTCGGTTTGAGCGGCGACATCGTCACGACGATTGACGGTTTGAGCGGCAACGTCGCGGGTCAATTCGACAGCGTGACGGCGGTCAACGGTCACAGCTTCGTAGTTTTGGGCGACGCGGGCGACTTGACGGTTTACGGCGCGGCGAACGAAAGTTCGGTTGTCGGACTGGACGGCGTCGGCTCAAGTGGCAACGTCACGATTCAATATGTCGGCGGCGCGAGCTACGTCGGCACGGACAACGTCGGCACGTTCCAATTCGGCGGCGGACAAAGCTTCACGGTCGACGGCGACGCCTCAATCAAATTCATAACCGCGACGGACGACGCGCCCGCAAGCGTGCTGGGCGTGACGGACTTCAACGGCGACGCGACGATTACCGGCAAACTCAACGACATTTCAATCAACGGCGGCTCGGTCAAGATTGACATTGACGGCGACGCGGACGACATCTTCAGCTACGCGCTCAATTCGGCGGGCTCGACGCTCGGCGCGGTCGGCGGCTCAAGTGTGACGATTCGCGGCGCGGACGGTGCTGATGTCGTTCAAGTCACGCAAGACGGCGCGTATCAATTCAGCATAACGGGCGCGGGTCAGGCGTTCACGGTCAGCGGCGACGGCGACGGCGTCAACTTCGCGCTGGTCAACAACACCGTTCAATCCGTGAGCGACCTCGACGAAAATGCGACACTTCGCGGCAATTTGAACGACCTGTCGGCGGTCAACGGTCAATCGTTCGCTGTGACGGGCGATAATAATTTCGGCGTTGTCGGCGGCGCGAGTGCACAGACGCTCAGCAAAATTTTCGGCTTGAGCGGCACGGTTACTGTCAATCGTTCGGGCGGCGCGACACAAATCGGCGCGGACGGCGACGGTCAATTTGCCTTCAACTTTGCGGCGGGCGAAAACTTTACGCTCGGCGGCAACGGTGCGGAGCAGACTTGGTTCACGTTCGGCGCAAGCTTCGTTGAGGCGATTGACGGCGTCGACAACGGCGAAACCGTCACGGGCAATTTCAGCCACGGAATTGACATCAACGGCGGCAACTCGATTCAAGTCACGGGCGACGACAAAATCAGCGTGGCAAGCGTGACGGGCGCACTCGAAATCGCTAACCTCGGCGGCGGCGCGACGGTTGCAGTTGCGGGCGGCGTGAGCTTGGCGCGGACGGAAACTCTCGGCGGCTCGGCTGTAACGTTTACGTTCGTCGATGAGACTTTCAGCGTGAGCGGCGACACTGACGGCGTCGACTTCGTGCTTGACGGCAACACGGTCGTTAAGAAAGTCAACGACCTCGACTTTGACGCGACGTTGCGCGGCGGCTTGAGCAGTCTTCAGTCCGTCAACAACGCAAGCTTCAGCGTCGGCGGCGATGACAATTTCGGCGTCGTCGGCGGCACGGGCGCAAGCGGCATTCGCGCGATAATCGACCTGTCGAACAATGCGACTGTTTCCAATGCGGGCGGCGCGACACTTGCCGTCACGGATGAGCAGGGCACGTTTACATTCAACGGCGACACGTTCACGGTTGCGGGCGACAGCTCGGTCAACTTCCTGCTTGACGGCGCGGGCAGTGTCGTTGCAGTTGAAGACCTCGACGCGGGCGCGACACTTCGCGGCGACTTGACGGGCTTGAGCTCAATCAACGGCATATCGTTTGCAGTCGGCGGCGATACGAGTTTGGCAGTCGTCGGCGCGGCAAGCGGTATCAGCCGAATCCTCGACTTCAGCGACGGCGCGACACTCACGAATTCGGGCGGCGCGACAGTTGCAGTCACGGACACTGTCGGCGCGTTCACATTCGACGGCAAGACCTTCACAATCGCGGGCGACAGTTCCGTTACATTCGGATTGAGCGGCGCGGCAGTCACGAGCGTGACAAACTTCAATGCACCCGCGACAATCACCGGCGAAATCAGCGGGCTCAAGATTAACGACGACACTACGGCGATTGACATCACGGGCGACAGCGACAGCATCTTCAGCTACGCGCTCAACTCGACGGGCTCGACACTCGGCGCGGTCGGCGGCAGCTCCGTCACGATTAACCATGCGGCAAGTGCGAACGTCGTTCAAGTCATCAGCGCGGGCAACTATCAGTTCGGAACGGCGTCGGCATTCACGCTTGCCGGCACGAGTGCGGCGATTGACTTCATGGTCAACAGCTTGAGCGTTACGGCAGTCGGCGGGCTCAATGATACAGAAACGCTCACGGGCTACGGCTTCGACAAGGTCACCGCGATTAACGGCGCGACGTTCGACATCAAGGGCGACGCGGGCGATATGATGGTCGTCGGCAACACGGGCGCAAGCGGCTTAACGGTTATCGGCAATGTCGGCTCAAGTGACGGCGTGACGATTAACAACGTCGGCAACGCGTCGAAGGTCAGCACCGATATGGAAGGCGTCTTCGACTTCGCGAACCCTGCGGCGGCGTTCACGGTCAGCGGCGACAGCTCCGTCGACTTCGTTATGGCGGCGGGAGCTTCGGCTTCGGTTGTCGGCGTCGAAAGCTTCGACAGTCCCGCGACGATTGCAGGCGCGCTCGACGGAATTTATATCAACGGCGCGAGCTTGGCGATTGAAATTGACGGCGACAGCGACAACATCTTCAGCTACGCGGTTGACGGCTCAACGACGCTCGGCATGGTCGGCGGCGCGAACGTCACGATTAACGGCGCGGCTGATGCGGACGTCGTGCAGGTCGTCGAAGACGGTCAGTACAATTTCTTCGGCGGGCAGTCGTTCAAGTTTGCGGGAGAAAGCCTCGACTTCGGTTTGAGCGGCGACACGGTCACGGCGATTGACGGGCTCGATGTCGGCGAAACCGTGACGGGCGACTTCAACAATTCAATCACAATTAACGAAAATAACGTTCAAGTTGCGGACGACAGCGCGGTTGACGTGACGACCGACGGCTCCAAGCTTGAGCTTAACGGTTTGACCAATGGCGCGAATGTCATGCAGGCGGACGGCGTGTCGAGTGCGTTCACCGACGGCGAAGGCAACTTTACGTTCGTCAACGGCACATTCACGGTCAGCGGCGACAGCGACGGCGTCGAGTTCAAGCTTGACGGCGCGGCAAATGTTGTCGGCGTCGACGGGCTGGATTCGGGCGCGACGTTGCGCGGCGACATCAACGGGCTCACGGTCAACGGACAGCTGGTCGACATTCGCGGCGACAGTTTCGGCGTGGTCGGCGGCACGAGCGGCGTCAGCCAAATCATCGACATGAGCGAGCCGGCGACAGTCCACAATGCGGGCGGCGCGACTGAACTTTTGACGGATTCGGACGGCACGTTCTGGTTCGAGGCGGGCGGCGTGAGCTTCCTGATTGAGGGCGACAGCGCGGTTACGTTCGTTTCGAGCGACGGGGTCAGCGTGGCGAGCGGCGTTGAAAATCTGGACGGCTGGTTGACGGCGGACAGCAACGTCTTCGCGGACGGCTTCAGCGTCAACGGTCAGACGGTGCAAATCGTCGGCGACGAAGGCACTTTGCGCATCCACGGTACGGGCGACGCGATTGATACGATTGCGGGCGTGACGGGCGATGTCACGATTCAATCGACGGGCGGCGCGAATTTCATCATCACCGACGCGCAAGGAACGTTCGAGTTCGCGAATCAGACGTTCACGACGGGCGGCGACGACACGGTCACGTTTGAACTTGACGGCGATAACGTCACGGCAATCAGCGACCTCAACGGTTACGTCGCGAGTGACAATTTCGACGGCGTCACGGTCAACGGCAAGAGCTTCGACATTGCGGGCGACGCGGGCGATATGACGATTCACGGCGACGACAGCGGCATAACGGAAATTGCGGGCGTCGGCAGTTCAAGTGGCGTCACGATTAACAACGTCGGCGGCGCGGAAAAAGTCAGCACCGATATGGAAGGCGTCTTCGAGTTCGCGGACAATGCGGCGGCGTTCACGGTCAGCGGCGACAACTCCGTCGAATTCGTTATGGCGGCTGGTCAATCGGCTTCGGTTATCGGCGTCGAAAACTTCGACGAGCCCGCGACGATTGCAGGCGCACTCGACGGCGTTTATATCAACGGCAGTTCGTTGGCGATTGAAATTGACGGCGACAGCGACAACATCTTCAGCTACGCGGTCAACGGCTCAACAACGCTGGGCGAAGTCGGCGGCGCGAACGTCACGATTAACGGCGCGGCTGATGCGAACGTTGTGCAGGTCGTCGAAGACGGCAACTATAATTTCTTCGGCGGGCAGAGCTTCAAGTTCGCGGGAGAAAGTCTTGACTTCGGCTTGAGCGGCGACAGTGTGACGTCGATTGACGGGCTTGATGTCGGCGAAACCGTGACGGGCGACTTCAACAATTCAATCACAATTAACGATAATAATGTTCAAGTTGCGGACGACAGCGCGGTCGACGTGACCAACGACGGCTCCAAACTTGAGTTGCGCGGACTGACGACGGGCGCGAACGTTTTGCAGGCGGACGGCGTCAGCAGTGCGTTCACGGACGGCGAAGGCAACTTCGAGTTCGTCAACGGCGAGTTCACGGTCAGCGGCGACAGCGACGGCGTCGAGTTCAAGCTTGACGGCGCGGCAAATGTTGTCGGCGTCGACGGGCTGGATTCGGGCGCGACGCTCCGCGGCGACATCAACGGCTTGACGGTCAACGGACAACTGGTCGACATTCGCGGCGACGCGGACGGCTTCGGCGTGGTCGGCGGCACGAGCGGCGTCAGCCAAATCATTGAAATGAGCGAGCCGGCGACGGTGCACAATGCGGGCGGCGCGACTGAACTGCTCACGGATTCGGACGGGACTTTCTGGTTCGAGGCGGGCGGCGTCAGTTACCTCATCGAGGGCGACAGCTCCGTTACGTTTATTTCGGACGGCGTGAGTGTTGCGAGCGGCGTCGAAAATCTGACCGGCTGGATTGAGGCGGACGCGGCTGTTTTCGCGGACGGATTCAGCGTGAACGGTCAGACGGTGCAAATTGTCGGCGACTCGGGAACTTTGCGAATTCACGGCACGGGCGACGCGATTGACACGATTGCGGGCGTGACGGGCGATGTCACGATTCAGAGCACGGGCGGCGCGAATTTCATCATCACCGACGCGCAAGGAACGTTCGAGTTCGCGAATCAGACGTTCACGACGGGCGGCGACGACACGGTCACGTTTGAACTTGACGGCGACACGGTCACGGCAATCAGCGACCTCAACGGTTACGTCGCGAGCAACAATTTCGACGGCGTCACGGTCAACGGCAAGAGCTTCGACATTGTCGGCGACGCGGGCGATATGATGGTCATCGGCAACGACTACGAAAACGGCATTACAGAAATTGCGGACGTCGGCTCAAGTGGCGGCGTGACGATTAACAACGTCGGCGGCGCGGGCAAAGTTGTCAGCGACACTGAAGGCGTCTTCGACTTCGCGGACAATGCGGCGGCGTTCACGGTCAGCGGCGACAGCTCCGTCGACTTCGTTATGGCGGCGGGAGCTTCGGCTTCGGTTGTCGGCGTCGAAAGCTTCGACAGTCCCGCGACGATTGCAGGCGCGCTCGACGGAATTTATATCAACGGCGCGAGCTTGGCGATTGAAATTGACGGCGACAGCGACAACATCTTCAGCTACGCGGTTGACGGCTCAACGACGCTCGGCATGGTCGGCGGCGCGAACGTGACGATTAACGGCGCGGCTGATGCGGACGTTGTGCAGGTCGTCGAGGACGGCAATTACAATTTCTTCGGCGCGCAAAAATATACGCTTGCCACCGATAACGATTCGGACGGCGTAAACTTCGTGCTCGACGGCACAACCGTCACCGCGATTGAAAGCTTCGACAAGGGCGACAGCATTATCGGCGACTTCACGAACGAAATAACCGTAAGCGGCGGCGACGAATCGTCTTATATCAAAGTCACGGGCGACACGGAAATTTTGGTTGAGCACGACGACATTTTGATTAAGAAACTTTCGGACGGCGCGACGATTGATGCGGCGGGCGGCGTCAGCATTGCGTGGACGGACGCGCTTACAGGTGCGGCACTTGCGATTCAGGACGCGGACGGGCACCGCTTCACGGTCAACGGCTTCGATTCGACGGGCGTGGAATATTTGCTCAACGGCAGCGGTCACGTTATCGGCGTGAGCAGTCTCGATACGGACGTCACGTTGACGGGCAGCTTGAGCGTTTTAAATTCGATTAACGGCGCGACATTCGATGTCAAGGGCGACGATACGTTGGCGGTTGTCGGCGCGTCGACGGGCGTCAGCAAAATTTTTGAGCTTAGCGGCGGCGCGACGGTCACATCTGCGGCGGGCGCGAGTCAAGCTTTGACGGATTCGACGGGCAATTTCTACTTCGGCGGGCAAAGCTTCACGGTCGGCGGCGACAGCGCGATAACGTTCGGCTTGAACAACAGCACCGTCAACACAATCAGCGAACTTAGCGGCTCCGTGACGAGCTTCAAATTCGCGGACATCACGTCGACAAACGGCAAGTCGTTCGCGATTTCGGGCGACGCTGATGATTTGATGGTCGTCGGCAATGCGGCGGCGAGCGGTCTTGCGCAAATTGACAAGGTCGGCGCGGGCGACGGTCAAACGGTCACGATAACCAATGCGGGCGGCGCGACGTTCATTACAACCGATAAGGCGGGCGGCTTCAGCTTCGTGTCGAGCGAGCAGAATTTCACGTTGCAGAGCGCGGGCGACAGCGTCATAAACTTTGCGCTGGACGCGACCGAAACGGTCACGGCGATTGGCGGCGTCGGCGGCACGGAAACGATTATCGGCGTGTTCGACGCGGTCGATTCGGTCAACGGCGTGGCGTTCGACATCGTCGGCGACAGCGGCACATTGTCGATTGTCGGTCGCGACGGCTTGAGCTCAATCAGCAAGATTATGGACGTCGGCAACGCGGGCGGCGGCAACGTCACGATTAACAACGTCGGCGGCGCGGACGAATTGCTTACGAACGCGGCGGGAACGTTTGTGTTCAAGGGCGCAAGTTTCCTGACGGACGACAACGCTTTGACGTTTGCACTTGCCAACGACAATGCGACGGCGATAACCGGTCTCGACAACGGCAAATCGATTCAAAGTTCGTTCGCGGGCGTGAGCTCCGTCAACGGCAAAAATTTCACCGTTAACGACGGCGACAGCTCAATCGTGATTTTCGGCGGCGCGGCGAGCTCAATCAGTCGGATTGCGGGCGTGACGGGTAACGCGACAATTTACAACGCGGGCGGCGCGAGCCAAATTATCACGGACGCGGCGGGCGTGTTCCAATTCCCGAATCAAACGCTGACGACGGGTGGCGACGCGGTTGTTACGTTCGGTTTGAGCGGCTACATCGTCACGACGATTGACGGTTTGAGCGGCAGCGTCGCGGGACAATTCGACAGCGTGACGGCGGTCAACGGTCACAGCTTCGTGATTCTCGGCGACGCGGGCGATATGACGGTTTACGGCGCGGCGAACGAAAGTTCGGTTGTCGGACTGGACGGCGTCGGCAGTGCGGGCAACGTCACGATTCAATATGTCGGCGGCGCAAGTTACGTCGGCACGGACAACGTCGGCACGTTCCAATTCGGCGGCGGACAAAGCTTCACGGTCGACGGCGACGCCTCAATCAAATTCATCACGGCGACGGACGACGCTCCCGCAAGCGTTTTGGGCGTGACTGACTTTGGCAACGACGCGACGATAACCGGCAAGCTCAACGACATTTCAATCAACGGCGGCTCGGTCAAAATCGACATTGACGGCGACACGGACGACATCTTCAGCTACGCGCTCAACTCGACGGGCTCGACGCTCGGCGCGGTCGGCGGCTCAAGTGTGACGATTCGCGGCGCGGACGGTGCAAACGTCGTTCAAGTCACGCAAGACGGCGCGTATCAGTTCAGCATAACGGGCGCGGGTCAGGCGTTCACGGTCAGCAACGACACTGACGGCGTCAACTTCGCGCTGGTCAACAACACCGTTCAATCCGCAAGCGACCTCGACGACGGCGCGACACTTCGCGGCAACTTGAACGACCTCGCGGCGGTCAACGGTCAATCCTTCGCCGTGACGGGCGACGATAATTTCGGCGTGGTCGGCGGCGCAAGTGCGCAAACTTTGAGCAAAATTTTCGACTTGAGCGGCACGGTTGAAGTTGCTCAATCGGGCGGCGCGACACAAATCGGCGCGGACGGCGACGGTCAATTTGCATTCAATTTCGCGGCGGGCGAAAACTTTACGCTCGGCGGCAACAGCTCTGCGGATACTTGGTTTACGTTCGGCGCAAGCTTCGTCACGGGTATCAGCGGCGTCGACGCGGGCGAAACCGTCACGGGCAATTTCAGCCACGGAATTGACATCAACGGCGGCAACTCGATTAAAGTCACGGGCGACGACAATATCAGCGTGGCAAGCGTGACGGGCGCGCTCGAAATCGCTGACCTCGGCGGCGGCGCGACGGTTGCAGTTGCGGGCGGCGTGAGCCTTGCTCGAACGGAAACTCTCGGCGGCACAAACGCGGCGTTTACGTTCGTTGATGAGACTTTCAGCGTGAGCGGCGACGCTGACGGCGTCGACTTCGTGCTTGACGGCAACACGGTTGTTAAGGAAATCAACGACCTCGACGCGGGCGCGACACTTCGCGGCGGCTTGAGCAGCCTCGATTCCGTCAACGGCGCGACATTCGACGTCGGCGGCGATAATAATTTCGGCGTTATCGGCGGCACGGGCGCAAGCGGCATTCGCGCGATAATCGACCTGTCGAACAATGCGACTGTTTCCAATGCGGGCGGCGCGACGTTGGCTGTCACGGACGAGCAGGGCACGTTTACATTCAACGGCGACACGTTCACGGTTGAGGGCGACAGCTCGGTTAACTTTATTTTGAACAGCGCGGGCAGTGTCGTTGCAGTTGAAGACCTCGACGCGGGCGCGACACTTCGCGGTGACTTGACGGGCTTGAGCTCAATCAACGGCATATCGTTTGCAGTCGGCGGCGATACGAGTTTGGCGGTTGTCGGCGCGGCAAGCGGTATCAGCCGAATCCTCGACTTCAGCGACGGCGCGACACTCACCAATTCGGGCGGCGCAAGTCAGGCGGTCACGGATACTGTCAGCGCGTTCACATTCGACGGCAAGACCTTCACAATCGCGGGCGACAGCTCCGTTACGTTCGGATTGAGCGGCGTTGCGGTCACGGGCGTTACAAACTTTAACGCACCCGCGACAATCACCGGTCAAATCAGCGGGCTCAAGATTAACAACGACACTACGAAAATTCAAATCAGCGGCGACACCGACAGCATCTTCAGCTACGCGATTGACAGTGCAAGCGGCGCGACACTCGGCGCAGTCGGCGGCAGCTCGACGGTCGTAATTAACCACGCGGCGGGCGCGAACGTCGTGCAAGTCATCAGCGGCGGCAACTATCAGTTTGGAACGGCGTCGGCATTCACGCTTGCCGGCACGAGTGCGGCGATTGACTTCATGGTCAACAGCTTGAGCGTTACGGCAGTCGGCGGACTCAACGATACCGAAACGCTCACGGGCTACGGCTTCAACGACGTTGTTTCAATCAACGGCGCGAAGTTCGACATCAAGGGCGACGCGGGCGATATGATGGTCGTCGGCAACACGGGCGCAAACGGCTTAACGGTTATCGGCAATGTCGGCTCAAGTGACGGCGTGACGATTAACAACGTCGGCAACGCGTCGAAGGTCAGCACCGATATGGAAGGCGTCTTCGACTTCGCGAACCCTGCGGCGGCGTTCACGGTCAGCGGCGACACGAACGTCGACTTCATCACGGCGGCTGGTCAATCGGCTTCTGTTATCGGCGTCGAAAACTTCGGCGGCGTGGCGACGATTGCAGGCGCGCTCGACGGAATTTATATCAACGGCGCGAGCTTGGCGATTGAAATTGACGGCGACAGCGACAGCCTGTTGAGTTACGCGGTTGACGGCTCAACGACGCTCGGCATGGTCGGCGGCGCGAACGTCACGATTAACGGCGCGGCTGATGCGGACGTCGTGCAGGTCGTCGAAGACGGTCAGTACAATTTCTTCGGCGGGCAGTCGTTCAAGTTTGCGGGAGAAAGCCTCGACTTCGGTTTGAGCGGCGACACGGTCACGGCGATTGACGGGCTCGATGTCGGCGAAACCGTGACGGGCGACTTCAACAATTCAATCACAATTAACGAAAATAACGTTCAAGTTGCGGACGACAGCGCGGTTGACGTGACGACCGACGGCTCCAAGCTTGAGCTTAACGGTTTGACCAATGGCGCGAATGTCATGCAGGCGGACGGCGTGTCGAGTGCGTTCACCGACGGCGAAGGCAACTTTACGTTCGTCAACGGCACATTCACGGTCAGCGGCGACAGCGACGGCGTCGAGTTCAAGCTTGACGGCGCGGCAAATGTTGTCGGCGTCGACGGGCTGGATTCGGGCGCGACGTTGCGCGGCGACATCAACGGGCTCACGGTCAACGGACAGCTGGTCGACATTCGCGGCGACAGTTTCGGCGTGGTCGGCGGCACGAGCGGCGTCAGCCAAATCATCGACATGAGCGAGCCGGCGACAGTCCACAATGCGGGCGGCGCGACTGAACTTTTGACGGATTCGGACGGCACGTTCTGGTTCGAGGCGGGCGGCGTGAGCTTCCTGATTGAGGGCGACAGCGCGGTTACGTTCGTTTCGAGCGACGGGGTCAGCGTGGCGAGCGGCGTTGAAAATCTGGACGGCTGGTTGACGGCGGACAGCAACGTCTTCGCGGACGGCTTCAGCGTCAACGGTCAGACGGTGCAAATCGTCGGCGACGAAGGCACTTTGCGCATCCACGGTACGGGCGACGCGATTGATACGATTGCGGGCGTGACGGGCGATGTCACGATTCAATCGACGGGCGGCGCGAATTTCATCATCACCGACGCGCAAGGAACGTTCGAGTTCGCGAATCAGACGTTCACGACGGGCGGCGACGACACGGTCACGTTTGAACTTGACGGCGATAACGTCACGGCAATCAGCGACCTCAACGGTTACGTCGCGAGTGACAATTTCGACGGCGTCACGGTCAACGGCAAGAGCTTCGACATTGCGGGCGACGCGGGCGATATGACGATTCACGGCGACGACAGCGGCATAACGGAAATTGCGGGCGTCGGCAGTTCAAGTGGCGTCACGATTAACAACGTCGGCGGCGCGGAAAAAGTCAGCACCGATATGGAAGGCGTCTTCGAGTTCGCGGACAATGCGGCGGCGTTCACGGTCAGCGGCGACAACTCCGTCGAATTCGTTATGGCGGCTGGTCAATCGGCTTCGGTTATCGGCGTCGAAAACTTCGACGAGCCCGCGACGATTGCAGGCGCACTCGACGGCGTTTATATCAACGGCAGTTCGTTGGCGATTGAAATTGACGGCGACAGCGACAACATCTTCAGCTACGCGGTCAACGGCTCAACAACGCTGGGCGAAGTCGGCGGCGCGAACGTCACGATTAACGGCGCGGCTGATGCGAACGTTGTGCAGGTCGTCGAAGACGGCAACTATAATTTCTTCGGCGGGCAGAGCTTCAAGTTCGCGGGAGAAAGTCTTGACTTCGGCTTGAGCGGCGACAGTGTGACGTCGATTGACGGGCTTGATGTCGGCGAAACCGTGACGGGCGACTTCAACAATTCAATCACAATTAACGATAATAATGTTCAAGTTGCGGACGACAGCGCGGTCGACGTGACCAACGACGGCTCCAAACTTGAGTTGCGCGGACTGACGACGGGCGCGAACGTTTTGCAGGCGGACGGCGTCAGCAGTGCGTTCACGGACGGCGAAGGCAACTTCGAGTTCGTCAACGGCGAGTTCACGGTCAGCGGCGACAGCGACGGCGTCGAGTTCAAGCTTGACGGCGCGGCAAATGTTGTCGGCGTCGACGGGCTGGATTCGGGCGCGACGCTCCGCGGCGACATCAACGGCTTGACGGTCAACGGACAACTGGTCGACATTCGCGGCGACGCGGACGGCTTCGGCGTGGTCGGCGGCACGAGCGGCGTCAGCCAAATCATTGAAATGAGCGAGCCGGCGACGGTGCACAATGCGGGCGGCGCGACTGAACTGCTCACGGATTCGGACGGCACATTCTGGTTCGAGGCGGGCGGCGTGAGTTTCCTGATTGAGGGCGACAGTTCCGTTACGTTCATTTCGAGCGACGGCGTGAGCGTGGCGAGCGGCGTTGAAAATCTGGACGGCTGGTTGACGGCGGACGCGGCGATTTTCGCGGACGGCTTCAGCGTCAACGGTCAGACGGTGCAGATCGTCGGCGACACGGGTACTTTGCGGATTCATGGCACGGGCGACGCGATTGATACGATTGCGGGCGTGACGGGCGATGTCACGATTCAGAGCACGGGCGGCGCGAATTTCATCATCACCGACGCGCAAGGAACGTTCGAGTTCGCGAATCAGACGTTCACGACGGGCGGCGACGACACGGTCACGTTTGAACTTGACGGCGACACGGTCACGGCAATCAGCGACCTCAACGGTTACGTCGCGAGCAACAATTTCGACGGCGTCACGGTCAACGGCAAGAGCTTCGACATTGTCGGCGACGCGGGCGATATGATGGTCATCGGCAACGACTACGAAAACGGCATTACAGAAATTGCGGACGTCGGCTCAAGTGGCGGCGTGACGATTAACAACGTCGGCGGCGCGGGCAAAGTTGTCAGCGACACTGAAGGCGTCTTCGACTTCGCGGACAATGCGGCGGCGTTCACGGTCAGCGGCGACAACTCCGTCGAATTCGTTATGGCGGCTGGTCAATCGGCTTCGGTTGTCGGCGTCGAAAACTTCGACGAGCCCGCGATGATTGCAGGTGCACTTGACGGCGTTTACATCAACGGCGCGAGCTTGGCGATTGAAATTGACGGCGACAGCGACAGTATCTTCAGCTACGCGGTCGACGGCTCAACGACACTCGGTAGCGTCGGCGGCGATAACGTCACGATTAACAGCGCGGCTGATGCGGACGTTGTGCAGGTCGTCGAAGACGGAACGTATGAATTCTTCGGCGCGCAAAAATATACGCTTGCCACCGATAACGATTCGGACGGCGTAAACTTCGTGCTCGACGGCACAACCGTCACCGCGATTGAAAGCTTCGACAAGGGCGACAGCATTATCGGCGACTTCACGAACGAAATAACCGTAAGCGGCGGCGACGATTCGGCGGTCATTCAAATTGCGGGCGACAGCTCCGTCATGGTTGAGCACGACGCAATTTTGATTCGCAACCTGTCGAACGGCGCGACGATCTCTGTTGCCAACGACGTTTACGACGCGTGGACTGATTCGTTCGACGGCGCGACGCTTGCCGTAACCGACGCGGACGGTCGCAACTTCACGGTCACGGGCACGGATTCGGACGGCGTCAACTTCAAACTTGACGGCGCGGGTCACGTTATCGGCGTCGAAGACCTCGACAGCGGCGTCACGCTTGAAGGCAACGTTAATGAGCTGGAGACGGTTAACGGCGCGGCACTCGACATCCAAGGCGATTCAAGCTTCGGCGTCGTCGGAGCGGACAGCGGCGTCAGCAAAATTTTCAACCTTAGCGGCAATGCAACCGTCAACAATGCGGCGGGCGCAAGTCAAGCCCTCACCGATACGGACGGCAACTTCACGTTCGGCGAGCAAAGCTTCACGGTCGAAGGCGACAGCGCGGTCACTTACGGCTTGAGCGACGACACTGTCAACGCGATTGACGAACTTAGCGGCACCGTCACGAGCAACGATTTCGACGACGTTACTTCCGTCAACGGGCAGAGCTTCGACGTTGCGGGCGACGACGGCGACTTGAAAGTTGTCGGCAACGCGGCTGAAGACGGCTTGTCCGAAATTGCCAACGTCGGCGGCTCAAACGGCGTCACAATCAGCGCGACGGGCGGCGCAACTAAGGTTACGACGGATAAAGTCGGCACGGTCGAATTCCCGAATCAAAGCTTCACGGTCGAAGGCGACAGCGCGGTCACTTACGGCTTGAGCGGCGACACCGTCACGGCGATTGACGAACTCAACGGCACGGTTACGGGCGACTTCACGAGCTCAATCACGGTTGACGGCGAGGCAGTTCAAGTCAGCGGCGACAGCTCCGTTAAAGTCGTCGGCAACGATACGGCGGTCAGTGCACTTGGCGACGTGGACGCGAGCTCAACGGTCAACGCATGGGGCAGCGCGTCGGCAGTCAGCGTCGTCGGCAACGGCAACTTCGCGTTCACGGGCGGCGACGGCGTCACGCAGACATTCGCGGGCGGCGACACGGTCGACAACGAATTTGTCTTCAACACGACAGCAGACGAAGTTACGGGCGTCACCGAACTGCAAGACGGCACGCTTACCATTGATACGAACACCGATTCACTGGGCGGCAACCTTGAGCATTACTCGAATCAAGAGCTTACGTTCAACTCGACGAAGAACGTTAATCTCACGTTCGACGATTGGAAAGTTGTCGAAGTCAGCGGCGTGACGGGCTCGGTCAGCGGGCTGATTGACGCGACGGTCATTGCCGAAGGTCCCGTTACCGTCAACGGCAAGAGCATGGACATCACCGACAGCGACGATTACTTCGGCGTTGTTGTCAGCGACGGCACCGTTGAAAAGGCGACATCCGTCACGGGCGGCGACGCGACTGTCAACGTCGACAACGGCAAGATTGAGACTGACGGCGACGGCTACTTTAACATTGGCGGCGAAGAATACACCTTCGGCGGCGACTCGAACTTTACGCTTTACACCGACGACGACAGCTTGCTTACCGCAGTCGACGATTTGGACGGCTGGATTGTTGACGAAGACGGCAACACGAACATCACGATTAACGGCGCGGCGATTGAGACGAAGGGCACTTCCTCACCCGTGACAATCTCGGCGGACGCAAGCGGCATTACGGGCGTCGACGGGCTTGAGTCGGGCGACACGGTCAACGGCGTCCTCGGTCACGCGGCAATAAAAATTCCGGGCTCGAAGAAATCTTCAAGCCTCACCGTCAACGACATAACCTACACGACTTACGGCGACGACGACGGCGTCACGGTCACGGGCAACAATGTGGTTGACGGGCTCGACGAAGGCGCGACGCTCAAAGTCAGCGAAGCGGGCGATTACACCATTAACACTGCACCGCTCCACGTTCGCCCAATCGACGCGGTCATCGGCATTGCCGAAGGCGAATACGCAACGATTGTCGGCAGAGACGAAACGACGCTCCTCATTCGCAAAAACACGGCAATCAATCACGGCGACGACGACTTTAACATCGAAGACCTTACGCACACGGCGCACCTGCATGTAACACTCGGCTCGGCGGCGGCTCCGTGGGACAAAGACTTCACCGACGCCATTGCAAGCGGCAGCTCCACCGTCGACATCAATTTGCCGCTTGAAGCGTGGCTCGACAACGACGACTTCACAGCCGCGCAGACCTTCGACGTGAGCAAGACTCGCAATGCCAAGAAACTTCACCTCATGGACGGCGAACAGTCCGTTGTACTCGGCGACGCGAACGGCAACTTCGTGCACGTAATGACTGTTGCGTCGGGCAACAAGAACATCACGCTCGGCAACGGTTCGGGCGACGTGGTGCTTGTCGATATGGCGTCAGTCGGCACCGTCAGCATCGTCGGCGGCACGGGCAAAGATTCAATCATCGTTCGCGACAGCGCGCCCGTGACCTTCGACATGAGCAAGGGCGGCGCGGATATGGTGCTTGCCTTCGCGGAGGCGAACAGCCGTATCAGCCTTGAAGGCTACGACGCGACGACGGGCGCGGCAGTCCGCGTTGAAGAGTGGAACTCTTCCGTTATGGCGGAGGCGATTGAAAGTCGCATGGTCGATTTCGGCGACGGCGTCATCATCGTTCAAACCGACGAAGGCAAATCCAAAGTCGACATTGACCCCGACACGAACAGCACCAAGGACGGCTGGTTTGTCAATCTGTTAAGCTATCAAAAGGATCCCGAAGTCAAAACGCTTGTCGGCTTCACGGGCACGGACGGCGGCACAATCGACGCAAGCAACTTCGACAAGCCCGCAATTCTTATCGGCAACATGTTCGACGAAAAACTGCGCGGCTCGACAATCACGGGCACGGCACGCAACGATACGATTTACGGCGGCGCAGGCGACAGCCTCAACGGCGGCGGCGGAAAAGATTTCGTCACGTTGGTTGCGGACGATTCTCGCGACGGCGCAGTCGTCAACATCAGCAACGGGCGCACGACAATCGTCGGCACAAACAACGTCCTCGGCGGCTTCACGGGCGACATCATCGAAATTGACGAACTCGACATCACGCAGACGAATATCAAGCTCGTCGACGGCAACTTAATCGTCAAGGACAAGAACGATTTGACATTCCACGCGGTGCTTACGGACGTTTCGACACTCGACGGCGGCGCGTCTCCTTACACGACGCAACTGTTCAAAAATTCGCTCGACGGACAAATTTATCGTGCGGCAATCGGCGCGGAAAGCTCCACAATGTACGTCACCGACGACGAGGAAAATCGCCCGTATGTCTTTATCGGCATGAACAGCGAAGTCGACTTCACGGGCTACAGCGGCGACGTCGTTGCGGACTTGACGGAAGATTGGCACCTTAGCTATCACGGCGGCACATTCAGCTTCAACAACGACGGCACCGGCACAATCACCTACAACGGCGGCACTCGCGCTTACTACGAAGGCGTCAACCAACTGCGCGGCGGCAAAGGCAAAAATATTCTCAAGGGCGGCGAAGGCAAAGAAACGCTCATTGCGGGCGTCGGCGACACGTCACTTTACGGCGCGGGCGGTCTCAATTCGCTGGTCGGCTACGACGGCTCCAACGGCGACAAGGAAGGCTCGACGACGTTCTTCGTGCTCGGCGTCAGCGACGGCGCGGCTCACACAATCAGCAACTTTGAATTCGTCGCGGACAACAATTACATCGACGCACCGCTTGTCACTGCCGACAACATCAACAACGACCTCGAATACAACTACATCAGCAACGTTGCGATTATCGACGACGATTTGCTTATGGAAGTCACGAAACGCGGCGTCGGCACGAAGGAACGCGCGCTTATCGTCGACGCAATCGACACCGTCACCGGCTACGGCAAAGATTTGGTCGTCAACGGCGTTGTCGCGCAGGTCGGCGAAAACAAAGTCAACGTCGACAAATTCGCGTCGTTCTACCTCGCGACGGGCACGAACGCTACGGTCAATGTCGACAGCTCGGTTAATGAAAAACTTTCAATCTGGCTCGGCGACGACGGACGCGATATGCAGTTTGAAGGCGACTTCTCCGTTATCGACGCAAGCAATACCACAGTCAAAGCCGAACTCGCGGGCAACGACGCTGACAACACTATTTACGCGGGCAACGGCGACAACAGTTTGTGGGGCGGCAACGGCGGCGACGACTTGCTTGTCGGCGGCAACGGTAAAGATTCGTTCTATTACGTCCTCGGCAACGGCAACGACACGATTAATGCGGGCGACGGCGACAGCGTTATCCTCGCGAACATGACGCTTGCCGATATCACGGTCGACAGCGTCACGTCTTCGGCAGTAGCGTTCAACTTCAGCAACGGCGGCAAACTTACCGTCAACGACAATAACAGCGGCGTCACCTTCACGGTCGGCAATGAAACTTATCGGCTCAACGGTAACCGCGAATTTGAACGCAAGTAAGATTGCAAGATTGCGAGATTGCGAGATTGCAAGTTATAAGATTGCAAGATTAAAGTTCGGCGCACATTCCCGCAAATAAAAAAGACCCTCGCTCAAGTTGAGCGGGGGTCAGCTTGTAGACAAAGCCCGTTTCGGAATAACTTGAGACGGGCTTTTTGCTTTGATTTCCTTCGATAAATACGAAGGCAGAAGAAAAAAAATAAAGTTTAGTAGCTTTCTCTTTGCCAACTTTTTCAAATTGAGGCAAGAAAAAATAAGAGCGACTTGCACTTTGACTTTTGCTAATCCTCGATAATTAGTGTATCGCAAGCAGTGTCGCTCCTTAGCTTCAGCAAAAACTCTTTCTATTGTCTCCTTACGCTTTTTGTAAGTATCGCGAACTTTAGGAACGTGGCGCAAGTGCTCTGCTTCTTCCATATACTTTGCCCAAA
>JADEZP010000080.1 GCA_015206805.1 Quinella sp. 1Q7
CGCCACAACTTAGCGTTGTCGTGTCAATAGCAAATGTGCTTAACGTCCCAATCCAAAACTTACTTGAACAAGAACCTAAAGTTTTTGATGCGGTAACAGAATATCGGACTCAACACGAAAACTAACGAGACGTTTGAAACGTTCCTGCGCACCGAATCCGACATCGACGTTGAGCGCAGCGCGGTACACCGGCTCCGCATTTCGTCCGACTGAAAGGAGTTTTTTATCATGGCTTATAAAATCAACCCGATTGACATTCCCGATGAGAATACGACTTTTTCGCCACGTGAGTGGAAATATTTTATCGAAGAATTGCGAATGCGCGGATTGGAAAAAATCGACACCTGCATTAACAACGCGCACTTCCTTGCCAAACTTGACCGTGCAGATGAAGAAATCGAATCGGGCGAAGGCAAATTGTTTACGCTTGAAGAATTGAGGAACTTCTGATGCCAAAAGTGCTGTTATCTGCCCGTGCCTTCAATGACTTCATGTATTGGGCGCACAACGACAGAAAAATTCTTGACAAAATAAACGCTCTCTTGAACGACATCGAACGTAACGGGGTAATGAACGGTATCGGCAAGCCCGAACGTCTTAAACACGAGGAAGGCTACTCGCGGCGAATCAACGACGAACATCGCATGATTTACAAAATGAAAGGTGACGTTATCGCCGTCAAATCTTGCAAAGGTCATTACGAAGACAAGTGACATAAAATTTTTTTGGGAGGATTGACATTGGCTAAACGAAATATCTTTGAGATGCTCGGTTTGGAATTTGATCCTCCCGACAACGTGAAGAAAATTCGCGCCGCCTACGACGCATGGAAGAAACGCCTTGCCGCCGAACAAAATACGACCGTCGACCCGACGCGCCTTGCGGAAATTCGCGCGGAATTGCAAATGGACAATTACATTGCGCTGACGCTGGACAATCCGCGTTTCCGTCAACATGAGGCGGAGTCGCTCAAAAGTCGGCGCGTGGAGGAACTGCGGCTTTATATCGAACTTCAGCGCGGCGAGACGCAGGGCACGTTGCAGGTCAATCAAACGCAAATTCGGCAGGTGCGCGACAAACTCAAACTTTCCAATGCGACAATCGAGGCGACGTATCGCGAACAGGGCTTCGACATCAAACCTGCGCGGACGGCGCAAAAAATTTTGGCGACGCTCAACGGCTTCTTCACGACGGACGCGGTGCTTGACGAGCTGTCGAAAAATTTCGCGGCATTTCAGACCGTGCCCGACGAAAAAAATTTTCCGTGGTCCGCGAACGTTCACGACCTTTACGAGCTGGCGTATTATATCGAGGGACCGATTGAGCCGTCGCCGGATTTTTATCGCCGCCGCTCAACAGACGACCTGCACGAAATTTTCCGCGACGCCGCCAAAAAATTCTCCGCGCCAATTCCGCAGTGGCAGGCGATTAAAGCTTTGCTCAACTTGGCGCAGACGCAAATTTTCAACAGCGACGACAGCCGTTTCAAATACGACCACTCGTTGAAGATTGAGACGCTGACGGATTTTTTCGCGAAACTCAAAGCCGCGCCCGAACTTTTCAAGCGCGACAGCTACTTTGCCGACAACTGCATTGCCCGAATCCGCCGCACGTTCCCGAATTTTTTGACGTATGAATTGAGCGCGGCACTTTACAACAAGGCGACGGGCTTGCTGAAAAATCCCTACGAAGCCGTCACCGACGCGGCGGAGAATTTTTTTTGCGTGACGTGCGCCAACTGCGGCGCGTTTGAAAATTTCCGCACGCGTGAGGAGGCGACTGCGGGACGTTGCAAAGTCTGCGGCGAAAATTTTTTCGTCGAGTGTCCGAAGTGCGGCAAGAAAACTCCCGCGACTGCCGACCATTGCACAAGTTGCGGCTTTTCGTTCGGCGAGCTGAATAAGTTTTCAAGTTACGTCGCCGAAATGAATTCGATGCTTGACCTTGTCGAACAGGCGCGAAGTACCGATGAATCCGTCAACCTTGTCACGGCGGAGATTGTCAAACTTTTGGCGCGCGCCCGATTGCTCAAGCCCGAATCGAACGACCTCAAGAAGGTTGAGTGGCGCATAAACAAAATTGCCGCCGAACTCAAGCGTCGCGAGCTGTACGCGTGGGCTGAAAAAAAATTGCCGAGCCTGTCAATCGCGCCCGCCAAAGCCGTCAGCGACTGCATGGAAATTTTGCGCAAGATTAAGGACTTCAAGCCCGCCCGCGAACGTCTGCAACTCATTCCGCCGAAAGCTCCGACGGCAATCAGCACGACTTTCCGCGAAAATTATTCGTCCGCGCCCGCGTCGCCGATAAGCAAGCTTGCCGTCAAAGCGAAGTCCGCAAGCTCAACTGCCGCGTCGGATTTGATTTGTCACGTGGCGTGGCAAGCTCCCGACGACCTCGGCTTGACGTATACGCTGATTCGCAAGGTTGGCGGACTGCCGAAAACGTTGCGCGACGGCGACACGTTGATTGAGAATACCGACCGCCTCGAATTTGCCGACACGACCGTTAAGCCCGGCGTCATTTACGGTTACGCGATTTTTTCCACGCGGCTGGGCACGACCTCACCGCCGACGACCGGTGCCGCCCTGCACTACAGCGACCTTGACGAAAAGAAACTTATCGCCAAAACCGAAAACGGCGCGTGCAAATTTATTTGGCGGTTGCCGTCCGAGAACTGTCTGGGCGTGAGAATTTTGCGTTCGGACAGCGCGGGCAAAAGCGTCGTCGTGGCGGATTGTGTGCAGTCGTCGTCGTTCGTCGACAAAGCCGTCAAAAATCGCGAGACGTATCAATATCGCCTGCAGTGCGTTTACAATTCGGCGGAGGACGCGCTCAATAACGACGAAAAATTTTTTTCGCGGCAGTCGAACGACACGGCAATCAGCGGCATTTGGAAGATTGATCGCACGTACAAATACAGCCACGGCTTGACGGTCACGCTTACGCCCGAACAGCCGCCCAAGCCGTTGGAGCATTTGACTTACGTTGTGCGCGGCGGACGCGTTCATTTCCGCTGGAAGGCGACGGGCGACTTTTCAATCTGGTTTAAGGAAGTCACCAAGGAGCCCGCGCAGGTCGACAAAAAAATTTTTGAGCTCGACAAAGTCGACGAACTCTTAGGAAGCGGAATCGTCCTTAAGCGCGCGGAAAGTCTCGACGAGGCGATTGACTTCCATTTGAGCGGCGACAGCGTCAAACTTGCCGTAATCAGTGCCACGCGCGAATTCGGGCTTGTCAACGAAATTGTCACCTGCGCGAACGTGGAGCCGTGCGAAATTGACGCGACCAAAACTCAAATCGACGCGGGCGGCTTAAAACTCGTGCTCAAGTCCGTGCCCGCGAATTTGTATCTGATTCACTACAAAATCAACACGGGCGACGCCGACGAACTTTACGCGACGATTGACATGGCGAAGGCGAGGCAGATGAATCGCATTTACGCCGCCAAATACGCGCAAGATATGTTCATTGCACAGACGCACCTGCCGCCGAAAGATATTTACATTACGGTCATCGGCGAGTACAAATTTTCCGACGGAGCCGCCGCCTATTCCGAGCCGAGCACGTTGGTTTTGAGCAACCGTCCCAAAGAAATTGTCGCGTATCGGCTGGAGTGGGGCACGAGCGGCTTTATCACGAAGACGACGCACGCCAAAGACTGCAAGCTGATTATCGAAAGTTCAGCCCGTCCGACGCCGAAAATGTTTTTGGTCTGCCGACGCGATGGGCGCATGAACATTGAGCCCGACGACCCCGCGACGCATAAGCTGGGCACTGTTCGCGCCTATGATGACGGCTACGACGGCGGGCGGCTGGAAATTCCTTTGCCGAACGACACGTGGAAGGATATTGCGGCGGGCACGGTCGTCAAGCTGCTGACGAGCAAGGAGGACGAATCCCGCTTTGAGCTCAAGGCGTCGCGTCCCGACAGCCTGATTGTCCCGAAGAAATAGTCGGAGGTTTTCGTAAATGTCTATGTTCAGCAAGTCGGAGATACTTTGCCCGCACTGCCTGCGGAAACTTTCATTGAGCGGCATGAAATTTTTTTGCGTGCCCGACGAAGACAGCCGCCACGAAGTCCGCCCGTCACTAATCGACAAGCTCAAGGGGCGACTTCCCGTCTGCCGGCGAAAATTTTGCCGCAACCGTGGCTTGACAATCCGCGAGGCAATTTGCCGCCAATGCGGTGAGTCAATCCCGCCGCAATTCCTGTTCCACGACAAATATTTGAGCTTCTGCGCGGTCGGCGTGAGCGGCGCGGGCAAATCCAGCTACATGACGACGCTTTTGCACGAGCTGAAATATTCGGGCTTACCGTGGGTTTTGCAGTCAATGGACGTGGAAACGACGCGTCGCGCCCAACTCAACGAACAGCACGTTTACGAGGAGCGACACTGCCTGAAGGGCACGGCGGCGGGAATTTCGCCTGTGCCGCAAATGTGGACGATACTCGACAACTCCGAACAGGGCGACAAAATTCCGACGTATGCGCTGACGATTTACGACGGCGCGGGCGAAGATTGCGAACACATCGATTACACGCCACTTGACGCGAAAATCAGCCGTTACCTTTCGGGCGCGAAAATGCTGTTGATAATGTTCGACCCGCTGCTACTGCCGAGCGTCCGCATGGAAATTTCAAATGACATCTTGAACGCGTCAATGGCAACGGAACGTCAAACGAGTGCGCCCGCGAATATGGTCGGCATGGTGAATTCGTTGGCAAATTACATTCGCCGCGCCTGCAACATTCCGCCCGGCAAACGCATTGACCGCCGCGCCGCCGTCGTCATAACGAAACTCGACGCGCTGACCGAAATGATTAACGGCTTCGCTTCCGGCGCGACAATCCTCAAGCCGAGCCCGCACGTTCAAAGCCGCGGCTTCGTCGAATCCGATAGCGAAATGGTCGACTTGGAAATTCGCGATTGGTTGACGCGGCAGGGCGAGACGGCTTTTTTGAGCGCGATTGACGCGAATTTTCGGGACGTGCGAGTTTTCGGCGTGTCGAGCTTCGGCAGACCGCCCGACGCTTACAAACGCCTTGCGCGAGTCCGTCCGCACCGCGTGCTTGATCCGTTGATGTGGTTGCTTGCCGCCGAAGGCATAATTCCGACGATTTAAGGGGGGACTTCGATTGAGACGATTTTTAACCGCGTTGACGGTGCTGATTATTTTTGCGGCGACGGTCACGGCTCACGCGGCGGAGCCCGTAAGAATCGCCCGCCTGCCGATAATTTTCCAATGCGCATTGCCCGACGACGCTACCCGCGACGCACTCGAAACGCAAATTCAACGGGCGGTACACATTCCGCTGAACGGCACGTTGCAAGTCGCGCAGTATCTGTCGCCCGCCGAATCGGCTGACGCGTTGTCGGAGCTGTGGCAAAAAATTTCCGCCGCCAATAAAAAAGCCGTGCTTGCCGACGTAATCAGACCGCTTGCCGCCGAACTAGACGCCGACATAATCGTTTGCCCAGTCGTCCACCGCTACAGCCAAAACGTAATTCAAACGTTCGGCTGGTACGAAGACATTCTTTTGGACAGTAGCGTTCGCGTCGAGCTGATTGTTTACGACCGCCGCACCGACGACCTGCGCGACAAAAAAGCTTCGCGCATGTATCACGACGCGTGGAGCGGCTTAGGCACGGCGTCATATCTTGCGACGGTGTGTTTCGACATTGCCATTGAGCAAACGAAACTTCGCGAGCTGATTCGCGCCATAAGATAAGGCGGCTTTCCGGCTGAAACTTAAATTGACAATCGCAAGTGCAAAATTTACAATGGCGGCGGAGGTGCGTTAAGCATGAGTGCGAAAAAATTCCCCAAGATAATTTGCGCGGCGGCAGTTGTCGCGGCGTTGACGTTCAGCGGTTGCAGCGATTTGACGGGCTTGACGGGCGGCGACGATAAATCTGCCGAATCCGTCGAACAGACTGCCTCGACGACAAAATCTGCGTCTGTCACGGAGGCGGCTCCCACTCCCAATAAGCCCGAAAGCAATTCAAAAGTTTCCGACGCCCGCAATACCCCCGCAGTACGTGTGGCGCGGACTGTCGGACCGGCTGTCGTCGGCATAACGAATAAAGCTGTCGCGCTGGACTTTTTTAATCGCCCCGTCGCAACCGAAGGCGTCGGCAGCGGCGTCATCTTCAAGGCGGACGGTTACATCATCACGAACAATCACGTCATTGCCGGCGCAAAGGAAATTATCGTGTCGCTGTCTGACGGCAACACAGTCAACGGCACGCTTATCGGCACGGACGAAATGACCGATATTGCCGTCGTGAAGGTCGACGCGAAAGATTTGCCCGTCGCCGAGTTGGGCAATTCTGATGAAGTCGTCGTCGGTGAGCCCGCCATTGCAATCGGCAACCCGATGGGCTTGGAGTTTCAAGGCTCCGTGACGGTCGGCGTTATCAGCGCGCTCAACAGGACGCTTGACCTCAACGACAGGCGCGTCAAACTTTTCCAGACCGACGCGGCAATAAGTCCCGGCAATTCGGGCGGCGCACTCGTCAACGCGGACGGAGAAGTTATCGGCATAAACAGCGCGAAACTTGCGACGAACGGCGTCGAGGGCATGGGCTTTGCAATTCCGATTAACACCGTCAAGGCGATTGTCGCCGAGCTCATGGACAAAGGCTACGTGGCGCGTCCGTATTTGGGCGTTACGATTTTCGACAAGCCCACTGCCGCGCGCTACGGTTATCAGCTGTCGATTGACAAGGGCGTTTACGTCTTCCAAGTCGCGATTGATTCGCCCGCAGGTCGCGCCAACTTCCAACGCGGCGACATAATCTTGAACATCGACGGCAAGGAAGTCAATTCGGTCGCGGACGTTCGCAATGAAGTCGCGTCGCACAAAGTCGGCGACAAAGTCAAGGTGCTGATTGATCGCGACGGTCGGCAGGAGACTGTCGACGTGACGCTTGAGGAAATGCCGCAACCTTCCAACCAGTGAAGATAACATTTGTCGTCGTCGGACGGCTCAAAGAAAAATTTCTCGTTGACGGCGTCGAGGAGTATCTCAAGCGGTTGCGGAAGTTCACGCGCGTGGAGGTGCGAGAAGTTCCCGAATGTCGCACGCTTGCCGAGGAAGGTCAACGGCTTTTGTCGCAGGTGCCGCCCGATTCGTGGATATGCGTGCTTGACGTGGCGGGCGAGTCGCTGACTTCGGAGGACTTCGCGAAAAAAATTGCCGAGCTGAACTTGAGCGGCGTGAGCAACTTGACGTTCGTAATCGGCGGAGCATTCGGCTTGAGCGCGGAACTTCGACGGGCGGCAGATTTCCGATTGAGCCTGTCGCAAATGACGCTGACACATCAAATGACGCGGCTGGTGCTTGCGGAACAAATTTATCGGGCGTTCAAAATCAATCGCAACGAACCGTATCATTGGTAACTTTGGGGAGCCTTCACGCTCCCTAAATTTTTATGCGGAGGAAAATTTTTATGGCGATATTTAAACTTAAGCCCGCGTGCAAAGATTACGTTTGGGGCGGACGGCGACTTGCCGACGAATTCGGCATCGACAGCGACAAAAAAATTTTGGCGGAGGCGTGGACGTTGTCTTGTCACCCCGACGGCGCGTCGACCATTGCAAGCGGAGACTGCGCGGGTCAAACGCTGACGGCTTACATTGCGGCTCACGGCGCGGAAATTTTGGGCACGAATTGTCGCGGGCTCGACGACTTCCCGATAATCGTTAAGCTCATCGACGCGCACGACAACTTGTCCGTGCAGGTGCATCCCGACGACGCTTACGCCTTGGCGCACGAAAATCAGCGCGGCAAAAGCGAAGTCTGGTACGTCCTTGATTGCGACGAGGGCGCGCATCTTTATTACGGGCTCAAGAAAAAAATTTCCCGCGACGAATTTGCCGCCCGTATCAAAAATAACACGCTCGCGGAGGTTTTGAACACCGTGCCTGCCAAACGCGGCGAAGTAATTTTCATTCCCGCAGGCACGATTCACGCGCTCGGCAAGGGCGTTTTGCTCGTGGAGATTCAAGAGAGCTCGAACGTAACTTATCGCATTTACGATTACAATCGCGGTCGCCCGCTCCACATTTCGCAAGCCGTGGACGTTGCGACGTTGACACCGCCTGCCGAACGCGGCGAACATTATCCGCACGTTGCCGCCTGTAAATTTTTTTGCGTCGACAAACTCACGCTCGACGGCAAAATTTTGTCGGAGGCAAGCGGAGTCGTCGACGGGCGCAGTTTCCTGAACGTGCTGATTGTCGGCGGCGAAGGCACGCTCACTTGCGGCGGCGAAACGTTGAGTTATCGGAAGGGCGATTCGTTCTTTGTGACGGCGGGCGCGGGCGCGTGGACGATTCTCGGCACGTGCGACGCCCTGTTGACGACGGTGCCCGATGCCGAAAGTTTTTGACGCTTATCGGCGCGTCGGCAAGTTCGCGAAATTTTACGACGCAATGCTGACGAACACGGGACTTTTCGGGCGTGCGGCGATGAAATTTTTTTGGGGGCTCGACGCGGCGGCTTACGAAAAATTTTTGGCGCAAGCCTTCGCGGGACTGCCGACGGACTTCAGCGGACGATTGCTTGAGGTGCCGATTGGTACGGGCGTCCTGTCACTTCCGCGTTATCGTGAACTCGACGGCGCGGAAATTTTTTGCGTCGACCTGTCCGCCGAAATGCTCAACGTCGCAAGGGAGCGGGCGGCTCAACTGAATCTGCGCGGCGTGAAATTCATTCGTGAGGACGTGGCGAATTTGCCGTTCCCCGAAAATTTTTTCGACGCGGTGTTGTCGATAAACGGACTGCACGTCTTCCCGAACAAGTCGGCGGCGTTGGCGGAAATGCGGCGCGTGCTCAAGGTCGGCGGAATTTTTTGCGGGTGCATGTACGTGGCGGGCATTAATCGGCGGACGGATTTGTTCGTCGAAAAATTTTGCACGCCGCAGGGACTTTTCACGCCGCCGTATGAAACGCTGCCGAACCTGCAAAAAATTTTACGCGAGCTTTACGCACAAGTCACGGTCACGCATGTTGAGTCGTTCGCGGGATTTGTATGCACTAAGGGGGATTAACATGCTGAAGGACTTTCAGCCGCCGCACATTTACCGAATCGACAATCAGCCGAAATTTTTTGACCCCGTGCGGAAAAAATATGTGCTCGTCATCATTCGGCATTTTCTTGCGCAGGGTTGCAAAGAAACGGATCTCGGAAAGACCTTTACTGAGTATACCTATCATGCAGGATGGAGCAAATCTCAGTATAATGGCAGTCCGAGCTATGCGCCTTATTGTGGCGGTGGGTTTATGCAACTAACGCACGATTATAACTATAGTAGCTTCAAGAATTTCATCAATGATTCTCAAATCTACTCTCCCGCAGCATACGCAACAAAATACGTTGCCGATAACTACCCATTCATTAGTGCGGCGTGGTTTTGGTGCAAGAGTAAGGGCCTGAACCAAATTATCGATAGTTATAATAACAAGTCAGCTGATGCTACAGTAAAAAAAGTAACAGCTACAGTCAAGGGCAGTTCTTCCGGCTATACTGTGCGGCTTGGATATTACAACAAGGCAAAGTCTGTGCTAAAGTAAGATGATGTGGGCAGGAAGTTAATCTTCCTGCCCGCTCTCTTTTTCAACGAAACCGACAGCACCATTGATGCTTACACAATAATAATCGTCTATTTCGTATAAAACTCTTAAGCTATCATATGTATCAATATAGCAAATGAGAGATGCATCTGCTTTAGGCGCTATCCGGATCTGTGTGGGATGCATTGCAATATAATAGGCAGCTGCACATACACAGTAATCTGAATCAAGCCACCCGGAAACGGATTGAACTTCATTATCGTTCATGAACACATAGTTTACTTGAAGCCAACCATCAGAGGCAGAAATCAGTTGAGCCTCCTCACCGTAAGTCAACAGCCTTAAACAAGCGGATTTCTCAACAGGTTCTTGGTGTAAATACAGCTTATCGCAAATTATATAAACGCTATCTTCAGATGAAGCTTGAATAATATTATTCCCAATTTGATCACCATGGTATCCAGAAGAATCCAGATTTTTATTCGTTGTTGCCAAAGCTGAAACAGCAAGACAACACACGACCAATAAAATGATTAACGGGATAGGTTTGATTGCCATCTAAATGTTCCTCCTACACAGGCATTCTATCATAATGTTTAGCCTGCCAAAGCAAGTATACCATAAGGTTCTCAGTTAATTAACGAAATCCCAAATCGCTGTACTATAGCAGCTTGTCGATAGCGTTTACAGGGTTCTTTCTTGGCCTTCCTCTGGGTCTTTTCGGTTTGTTGACTACAGATTCCTTCTTTTTCCGACCACGCTTTTTCGGTTCGGGTTTCGGAATCGGTTTGGAGAGTCCCAGTGCTTCCAGTTCTTCGAAAACACCAACGTTAGTGTGGACCCAGCCGTTGTCATTGGTCGCCGGTTCTTCCGGCGCATCCACCTTCCGCCATGCAGAATTCAGATCATCCATGAGATCCCCGTAAGACATGAGTTTGAGCAGCTCGGCTTCCCGGGCCTTCCGGATTAGGCGGCAGGTAATGACCGTGGAAATGAAGTTAATGAACTCACTTCCAATGACGGAAAAGTCACCCTGCACATTGGTTCTGTCCAGGCATTCATCGTTCTTGTACCGATTGAAGACCAGTTCCAGCAGCCACCGATCGTCATAACAGAGGTAAGCGGTCCTGGGATCGAGGTCCTGATCCGACTCGAAGACGATGACGCCGAATACTTCTCGTTTCTTCTCGTAGATTGCCGGATTGTAGTCGTTCTTGTCCTCGCGCCGGGCAAGAAAAGATGCTTCTTCCATTGCTGACTTATGCGCAGATCGGTATGCATAGAGGAATCGACCGCCCTTGATCTCTTTCTTCTTGCACAGGACATGGTCTCCAATACCGGACAGAACGCCTTCGAAGGCCAGCATGTTGTTATTCGTGATTCGGGAGTCGTTTCTCTTGATAGGGGTAAGGAAATGCAACTCGGGACGTTCCGCAAGTTCGTCGCTGATCTGAGATGGCGGAAAACCCTTGTCTGCAACAATGATTCCTTTCCGGATATCATTATCCCGAATAAAGGATTTGTAGGATGTCGCATCAATGCTGTTCCCAGGGAATACCTCCGCACAGATCGGTTCCATCTCCTCAATGTCATATGCATAGAGAATTGATACCTCCCGGCATCCCTTGGTTCTTGCCTTGTAGGAGAAAGCTGACAGATCGTTGACAATGCTGTTATCCTGCTTGAGCATTCCGTCAATTGCCACATGGTGGTCCGCAGCGACAGACGCCGCTCGCTTATGGTAAAACGCCAACCGGCGGTTTCCGTCACGGCCGATTCCCTGAAGGAAAGCGCTGACTGTGTTCTCGGAGAGGCCGATTCCCGGATAGAACTTGCTGACGAACGTTTGCTGGTATTGTGTCGCAAGACGCTTTGCAGATACTTCCGGCTTGATGACCCGAAGGGAGGCAATGGCCATGATGGTATAGGCATCCTTGGGTGTATAAACGCCAAGCAGTTCCGTAAACAGATCTCTGGAAACGGATCTGACAAATGCACTGGCCCCGTAGGACAACATATCTGGCTCTGCTTTGACGGCGGCAACGCCGAGCGGAACGTACATGCCATCCACAATATGGCCGATGACTTTTCCGTTCTTGGGCTGTGAATTGCCACCGGAAACATACGTGACGCTGATGCGCTCACGGACAGGATAGCGGTTGGGACCGTCCTTTCCATTATCCTGGACGATGGTGTTGACAGGACGAGGAACCTTCCGGATGGATTCTGGTACTGCCACCTAAAACACCCCCCTCAATATATAGTACAGTATATCACATAACAGTACTATATGCAAGGGATTTTTAGAACTTTTTTGCAATGAAAACGGCTCCCTTCCTGGCTGGAGAGGACCCGTTTGAAAGCAAATCCAGAAAGATCCGGAGCGATTTTATTGGATTGTGGCCAGAAATGTTCGAAAACGGGGAGTTTTAGGCCGATCCTATAGTACAGGGAATTGGGGAAGTATTAGTTAATCTATATGAAGAATGAAACATTTAGGAAGTGTTAATATGGCCAATCGGGACGTGCTTGTACAGAAAATCCGGCAGGTCAAGGCCGACCTGAAGACTGCGGGAGTTATACTCCGCTGTGACCTGCAGAAGCATATCCACAGGATGGAGCGTGAACTGGAGAATTGTTGTTCCGAAATTGGGTAGTTGATTCCAGTTGATTCCAGTGAATTCCAGTAGATTCCAGTAGGCCCTTTATGATATGATACACTCGACAGGAAAGGATAGAGAACGCCTCACGGGTGATGAATCTGTGGGGCGCTTCTCTATCCTTTCTGTCTATCACGTGCAAAAGCTGGCCAGCGATAAAGCACAGAACCTACAAAGCGATGGAAAAGCCTCCATCAATC
>JADEZP010000016.1 GCA_015206805.1 Quinella sp. 1Q7
TTGACGGGGTGTTCGAGGATTTTGTCCCACAAGCCGTTAAGGCGAGCACGACGATAAAAGCTGTACACGGTAAAGACCGGTGGAAAATCATGGGGCAAATTACGCCACTGGCAACCCGTTTTCACCAGATACAAGACCGCATTGACCAATTCTCTCTTTTCCCATTTGTACTTACGCATATTGGAGAACAAGGGCGCGATAACTTCCCATTGCTCATTGGTTAAATCTGTTTCGTATTTCTGTCTCATAATGTACCTACTATATCACTTTTTTGATGTGAACACACGTTCTAAAGTTCCGAACGGTTACAACCTTGCCGACGGCGGTGAAGGGGCATCGGGCTGGACACATACGTCCGAAGCACGGAGCAAAATGTCGGCGGCGCAACTCGGAAATAAAAAATGCTTAGGTCACCATCACTCAGCCGAAACGCGAAAAAAAATTGCTGCGTCACATGAAGGACAATGCAGACCGAACGAACTTTGTGCGAAACTTTCTGTGGCAAGGCGTGGCGACACACCCTATGGAAATTTATCAGACGCAATAACAGCTCGCAAACTTTCGTACACTACGCTCGCAAGGCTTATGGGATTAGCTGTTATGACCGTTTCCAACAAAATGCGAGGGGCATGCCGTTTCACGGCGAAAGACGTTGCCAAGCTCGTTGCAATTTTCGACTTGCCCGCAGAATATCTGATGGAACGCGACGACGGTTTACCGATTATGCTGTCGAAACGCGGCGAAACTTCCTACAAAAATTTATCGGACGAAATGGAAAAACGGCAACTTTCGTACAAAGAGCTGGCGAAGCTCATAGATTTGTCGAGTGGATCCGTTTCTTTCAAAATGTGCGGCAAGATTAATTTCACGGCGAGAGACATAGCCAAACTCGTCGAAATCTTTGACTTGCCCGCAGAATATCTGATGATGCGCGACAATTAATCGAATCATTTCTTGTCGTCGACGCCCCATGCGTGAATTCCGTCTTTTTTAGGAATTATGTTCGGGTCAAAGACGGGCTCGTCAATGCCGCGTTTCTTTTGAGCAACGTAATCGTCAAGCGCAATCACCGAATACTTGTACAGGCGGGCAATGCCGTAGAGGTTCGTTATGCACAGGAAGCCCATGAACAAATCGGCGCAATCCCAAACAAGACCGAGTTCCGCGAAACTTCCGACAAGCACCATGCCGATAACGCCGACGCGGAAAATATTCATGGCGTTGCGGGCAATGACGCTGGGCAAGACGCCCGACTCGTCGCCCAGCAAAAAAGGTATGTTAATCTCCGAATAGAACACGTTGCCGACAATCGAACTGAACGCGAACAGGAAAACAATCACCGCAAGGACGTGCGGCGCGTAGTAGCCGAAGACGCTGGCCAAAGACGTTTGCACGAGCGCGACGCCCGTAAGTTCGCCGCCGACGGAATATTGCCCCGTGAGCAGGACGCAAAACGCCGTCGCCGAGCAAACAATAAGGGTATCAAAGACAACTCCGAGTGCCTGCACGAGACCTTGACGGACGGGGTGTTTGCCGCCCGCAGTCGCCGCAGCATTCGGGACGGAACCTTCGCCCGCCTCATTGGAGAACAATCCGCGACGCACGCCCGTCATGAAAACCGTCGCAAAGCCGCCGCCGACTGCCGCTTGCGGACTGAAGGCGTCGTGGATTATCAGCGCGAACATTGCGGGAACTTGATCGATATGCATGATGACGATTATCAGCGCACTCAAAAGGTACAGCCCCGCCATTGACGGCACGAGCATTTCCGTGAACTTTGCTATGCGCGTGATGCCGCCGAAGATAACCATAGCTGTCAATATCGACACGACAAGTGCCGTTATCGCGTGATCGATGCCGAAGGCAGTTTCGACCGCGCCGACAATAGTGTTTGACTGTACCGAACAGTAGATCCAAGCAAACGTTACAGAAATCAAAATCGCGAACCATTTAGCCAAGCCCGGCATGTGCAGGGCGTTTTTCAAAAAATATGCGGGTCCGCCGTGAAAAGCTCCGTCGCCTTTGGGCAGCTTGTAAATTTGCGCAAGGGTGCTCTCGACAAAACCCGTCGCGCAGCCGATGAAGGCGATAACCCACATCCAAAAGACCGCGCCGGGTCCGCCGGTGACAATGGCAATGGCGACGCCCGCAATGTTGCCGACGCCCACGCGCGACGCCGTCGAAACGCAAAACGCTTGAAACGCGCTGATCTCCTTGCCGACGGTTTTCGCGCCCGCACTGCCGATAATCAGCCGAAACATTTCGCCGAGCATTCGCAGCTGAACAAACTTCGTCCGCAACGTGTAAACAACGCCCGAACCGATAAGCGCGACGATGATGACATACGTCCACAAGACCGAGTTGATGTCGTTAATCACGCCGTGCAATGCTTCCATAAAATTACCTCCCAAAAAAATTAATACGCGAATTATAACACAGCATTCATTGCGCACAAAGCCGAAATTTTTTCCTGCGCGGGCAAAAATTCTTCAAGCTTCTTTCATTGACGCGACAAGCCAACTGGTTTAATATATGCGCAGAATTCAGGTGTCAGGTGTCAGGGGTCAGGGGTCAGGGGTCAGGTATCAGCTTTCAGAGGTAACGAGATTTTGAGCGTGGCAGAAAATTTTCGGGCGGTGCTCGCGCAGATTGAATCGGCACGTCAAAAGCGCACGGTCGCCCGCGACGAATCGATAAAGTTAATCGCGGTAACGAAGACTCACGGCGTCGAACTCATGCGCCGGGCGATTGACGCGGGTGCAACCGACATCGGCGAAAATCGCGTGCAGGAGGCGGCTGAAAAATTTCCCGTCCTTGAGCGCACCGTCACCCGCCACTTAATCGGTCACCTGCAGACCAACAAAGTCAAACCCGCCGTAAAACTTTTCGACGTGATTCAATCTGTCGACAGCGTTCATTTGGCGACGGCACTCGATAAAGCCGCGACGTCCGCCGACAAAATTCAGGACGTGTTGATTCAAGTCAACCTTGCCCGCGAAGTCCAAAAGTCCGGTGTCGCGCTTGAGGATTTGTCGGAGCTTGTGAACTTCGTCGACGCGGCGGGAAGTCTTCGACTGCGCGGGCTGATGATGATTGCGCCACTCGTCGCTGACGCGGAGGAATGTCGTCCGCTGTTCCGCCGTATGCGCGAAATTTTCGACGAGCTGAAAACTGCGCGTGCGGACTTCAACCTGCTAAGCATGGGCATGACGCACGATTTTGCCGTCGCCGTCGAAGAGGGCGCAAACGTCGTTCGCGTCGGCACGGCAATTTTCGGACAACGCTAACCCGCCGCGAAATATGGACCGCGCATGGACGCGCGGTCCCGCCCGCAACATAAACAGGATGTTTATATTGCGGGCACGATTAGTTGCGGGTAGCTGTAACGTTGCGGTCATGAGTAGTATCCGCCCCGCGCGTAGCGGCGGTTTTCTTTGCTACTTTCTTTCGCCGCCGAAAGAAAGTAGATCCTAAGGCGAAAGACTCTACCCACGAGTTTGACATAAATTTTTTCGCGAGAGGAGTTTTGATTAATGGAAATCATTGACAGGTTCAGCCGAACGCTCGGACTGTCGGAACAAGGCGAGGGCAAATCCGTCGACGCGGCGGACAAACAAGTTGAGCCGCAAGCCGCACCGTCACAGCCCGAACCGGAGGTGCCGCCAATTCAACCACCGCCCGCAAGTATGGCGGAACACAAAGTTATAGATTTCAATACGGCGGCGAGGGATAGTTTAATGAACAGCAATAACAATACTGCCAAACCATTGGCGAAATCAAAAATAACGACGGTCAGACCGAAAAATTTCGACGACGACGCAAAAGTTATCGCCGACTGCCTGCGCGACGATGTTCCGGTCATAATCAACCTTGAGGACACCAGTCCCGAACACGCACGCAGAATTATCGACTTCGCGTTGGGCACGACTTACGCCATTGACGGCGAAGTTCAGCAGGTCAGCGAATATGTTTTCGTCTGCACGCCCAAAACCGTCACCGTCACATTCAACCGCGAGGAACAGAAGCCCGAACGCGATTTTTCGTGGCTCACGCGCAAGATATAAGCTGTCAACTTTCAGGGGTCACAATATGCAGGAAGCAAGAGACAAAATTATTCGTTACTACAAAGGCACCGAAGGCGAATCCGCCGCCGTCAAGCTCGTCGACTTCGCCGCGCAGGCAATCAAAAATCGCAAGTGCAAACTCACGGACTTTTTGTCGCCGTTTGAACAGGAAATGGCGGGCGTCATTGCAAACAGCCTCGGCGAACTCAACGTCGACTTTTACGGCGGCTATCGCGGGGCTGAACGTCAACGCGCCGCTTTTTGCCACACGGAATTTCAGGGCACGCCGAATTTTGAAATTGCCGTCATCAAGGCGGAATGGAACGGCGAATTCGCCCGACTCGGTCACCGCGACGTGCTTGGCTCAATTCTAAGTCTCGGCGTCGACCGCGAACATATCGGCGACATAATCGCCACGAAAGACTTTGCGCGCCTGCTCGTCGATAAAAGAATGTGCGACTACTTCACGGCGAACTTGACGCAAATCGGCGGCACCACCGTCAAAACGTCCGTCGACGAACTCGAAAACATCACGCCGAAAGATGAGCGCACCAAGGAAATTCGGGCGACTGTCGCGTCGTTGCGCATCGATTCGATAGCGGCGGCAGGCTTCGGTATGTCGCGTTCAAAAGCCGTTCAAGAAATCGGCGCGGAAAAAATCAAACTCAATTGGCAGACGGTTAAGAACGCGTCGCAGGCGATTAAAGCCGGTGACGTTTTGAGCATGCGCGGGCGCGGACGTTTGGAGGTCGCCGAAATTCGCGGGCTGACTAAAAAAGGTCGCGTCGGCGTACTGCTCAAAAGATTTTTCTAGACGGGAGGTCGACGACTTTGGCAATGACTGACGAAGAACTTAGCACTTGCCGCAAAATCATTCACGGGCACGCAGTCGCGGCGGCGACAGGAAATTTGGTGCCTGTACCGGGCGTCGGACTTGCGACGGACACCGTCACAATGACGACAATGGCAATGGCGTTGGCGTCGGCACTCGGCGGCTCGATAACCGAATCCGTCGCGAAGACAATGGCAATCAACGCGGTTATCGCGGCGATTAAACGTCAACCTGTCCGAATCATCGCCAAGGAAGTTTCAAAAATTGTTCCCGTCGTCGGACAACTGGTCGCGCCGTCAATCAGCGTGGCAATGTTGGAGTCGGCGGGCTGGCTCCTTGCCAATGAACTTGTTGCCGAACGCGATAAAGCCCTCTCGGCGGACGCGAATTCAGAACACGTCTTCATACACGACAGACCGTTTATCACGCACGAGGAGGCGTTGGCGGCGGCGAAAAATCCCAAGCCCGATTCGGACGCTCAACCTTCCGACGGCGGGCACAACTTCAAATACGACCGCCCGTTTGTCACGCATGACGATTGATTTTTGGAGGTGATGTATTTGCTTACACCTATGGAAATTCACGACCACCAGTTCAAGAAAAGTTTTCGCGGCTACAACGAAAACGAGGTTGACGACTTCCTTGACAAGATCGTTGAGGATTTTGAGAAGCTCCTTCGCGAAAATGAGCGACTGCAAAGTCAGCTCAATTCCGGCGAACGGGAACTCGACCACTACCGCAAAATTGAAAAGACGCTCAACGATACGCTTATGGTTGCACAGCGCACGGCGGACGAAGTTATCACTGCCGCAAAGAAAAATGCCGACGAACTCAAAGAAAACGCCGCCCGTGAGTGTCAGACCATACGCGAACAGGCACGCTTTGAGGCGCGACAACAGATTGACAACGCGACGACTAAGCGCGACGCAATCTTGGCGGAATACGATAAATTCGTTCGCGAAAAGCAAGCCTTCCTCATGAAGTTGCGCACGATTCTCGAATCCGAATTGACGATAACCGTTCAAATGCTCGACGACGTTCCGAAGGTCGACGAAGCCGTCAAAAACATTTTGCCCGCCGAAGAGCCGACTCCGCCGACTCCGCCCGCGCAGGAAACTCCGCCCGAACCCGTCGAAGAGCCGCCCGTAACCGTTGCACCCGTTGAGCCCGCGCCCGCCGTTGACGACAGCAATATCGTCGACATGGTATCAAAGCCCGTCACCGACGCGACAAAAACTTATAAGCCCGTCAAAATCGACAAGGAGTCTTCAACGTGAAATTTCTCGCGGACTGCCTCAAAAAAATTCTGCTGGCAATCGAACTCGCATTCGTAATAGCAATCATTCACCGGGACAAAGTTTTTTTCGTCGGCATCGTCGCGCTCGACCAATTCACAAAAGCGTTGGTCATGAAATCGATGGTGCCGGGTCAGACAATCCCGATTTTGCAGGACGTTTTCCATTTGACATACGTGCTCAATCCGGGCGCGGCATTCGGAATTTTGTCGAACCAGAGAATTTTTTTGTTGGTGACGGGCGCGGCACTAATCGCGGCGACGGCGTACTTTTACCCGCTGCTGAAAAAGTCGGACATCTTTTTACAGGTCGGCGCAACGGCAATTTTGAGCGGCGCGGTCGCAAACCTAATCGACAGGGTGCAAACGGGTTGCGTCGTGGACTTCTTCGACTTTCGGATTTGGCCCGTGTTCAACGTGGCGGACATTGCAATCGTCGTCGGCATGGGCTTCATGATTTACGCGATACTGTTCCGATTGGACGCGCCGAAACTTGACGAGGCTAAACGATGAATTTCATTGCTGACAATGACGCGGCGGGCAAACGGCTTGACAGTTGGCTTGCGGAAAAAATTCCCGACGGCTCTCGCTCCCACATACAAAAGCTAATCGCTGACGGGCTTGTTACTGTCGACGGCGCACGCGTCAAGTCAAGTCGCAAGCTCGCGGTCGGAGAGGTCGTCGACGTTGCGGAAGTCACTGCCGTTGCGGAGGTCGAGTATCTGCCTGAAGATTTGCCGCTGGATATTCTTTATGAGGACGCGGATATTATCGTCGTCAACAAGGCGCGCGGTATGACCGTTCACCCCGCCGAAACCGTCAAGCGCGGCACGCTGGTAAACGCCCTGCTCCACCATTGCAAAGACTTGTCGGGCATTAACGGCGTCAAACGTCCCGGTATCGTCCACCGCCTTGACAAGGACACATCGGGCGTTATGGTCGTCGCGAAGACTGACTCGGCTCATCTCAACTTGGCGGCGCAAATTCACGATAAGACAGCGACGCGGACTTACTTGGCGATTGTTCACGGAGTGCTTGCCGACGACGCGGGCATTATCACGGGGGCAATCGGGCGCGACAAATTCGACCGCAAAAAAATGGCAGTCACGCCCGACGGTAAACCTGCCGTCACGGAATTCAAGGTGCTTGCGCGATTCGACGGCTTCACTTACGTTGAGTGCAAACTCCAAACGGGCAGGACGCATCAAATTCGCGTGCACATGACGGCAATCGGACATCCGCTCCTCGGAGACACGAAATATACGGCGCGGAAAAATCCGTTCGACATTCGCGGGCAAGCGTTGCACTCACACCGATTGACGCTGATTCACCCGACGACGGGCTTGCAAATGACGTTCACGGCACCGTTGCCTGACGACATGAAAATTATTTTGGAGGCGTTAAATTTCGATACTATTACCTACAGAAAGGATTGAGCAGAGTTGTTTATTGAAGGATTATCACCAATCCTGTGGCTGATTGTCGCGCTGAGCGTGCTGAAGTTGCCGGCGTGGAAGGCGTGCCCCGTCGCATTGGTCATAGCGTTTTTGGTGGCGTGGCAGTGTTTCGATATGGCATTGCCCGACGCCATTACGGGCACGGTCGAAGGCGCGCTTATGGCTGTCTGGCCAATCTTGGGCGTCATTGTGTCGGCGATATTCGCGTACAACTTGACGGTGCACACGGGCGGCATGGACAAAATCAAAGATATGTTGAGCTCCGTCAGCACCGATAAGCGCATGTTGATTCTGATTATCGCGTGGGGCTTCGGCAGCTTCTTGGAGTGTATGTCGGGCTTCGGCACGGCGGTCGCAATCGGCGCAAGCATGTTGGTTACCGTCGGTGTCCAACCCGTCAGTGCCGTCGTCGTCTGCTTGCTGTCGAACGCCGCAATGAGCTCCTACGGCTCGGTCGGTCTGCCGCTGACGACGCTTGCCAACCTTACGAACTTCGATTCACTGCACATCGCGACATACACGACGTTGCAACTCGGCGCAATGATAGTTCTCATGCCGTTTATCATGTTGCTTGCTTTCGGCGGAACAAAGGCACTCAAAGATATGATACCCGCGTGCGTTATCGGCGGCTTCGGATTTTTCGTGCCGTCAGTCATTGCCGCATCAGTCCTCGGCGCGTCATTGGCGGGCATTGCGGGTGCCGTCGGTGCAATGGGCTCAATGGTCGTCTACGCGAAAAAATTCCCCGTCAAAGATCCCGAATACGAAATTGACGACTACAACGAAAACTTTTCGATAACGCCGTCCGAAGCCGTTCGCGCGTGGCTGGTGTTCCTGCTGATATTCGTCTTCTTAATCGTCTGCTCAATCCCGCCCATTGCTACCGCGCTGAAGACCGTTTCGACAAAAATTATGATTTACTCCGGTCCGAACGCCGCGCCGACAAATTTCCAGTGGGTGACGACGCCGACAATAATTTTCGTCTCCGCAGTGCTTAGCGGACTGATTAACAACGCCACGCTCGGCGACATGATTAGAGTCCTGTCGCGCACCGTCAAAACGTTGATTCCGACGTTCATAACGATTATAACGATTATTGCCACGGCGCGAATCATGGGCTACAGCGGAATGACGATGGCTGTCGCGACAGCAACGGTTGCGGCGACGGGCACGTTCTACCCGTTCATATCGCCGGTTATCGGCTCAATCGGCGCGTTTATCACGGGTTCGGCAACATCAAGTTGCGTCCTGCTCGGCAAGTTGCAAGTTGATTCGGCAGTTGCAATCGGCGCGTCGGAAACCGTTCAAACGTGGATAGCGGCGGCGAACGCGGCTGGCTCGTGTGTCGGCAAAATCATTTCCCCGCAGTCGATAGCGATTGGCGCGGCGGCAGTCGGTGCTTTCGGCGTGGAAGGTCAAATAATGAAGCTCGCCGTCAAAGTTTATCTGCCGTTCATACTGATTACAGGCGCGGTCGTTTATTTCGGTCAAGCTCTGCTGTAAAAAAACTTCGGCACGAAAAAAATTCCCCGTCAAACTTCGGCGGGGATTTTTTTATGCATGAGCAGTTTAATAAATGTGATACTCTTTCCACGGAATTTGGTCGAGCCGAATCGACTGCAGGAAGCGCACAATGTCTTTGCGCCCGTAATAATGCGGCGTGCCGTTCGAATCCAGCGACATTAAAATTATCGGCATGTTGCGGAAAAATTGCGACAGCTGATTGCGGACGCGAATCGCCCGCGTTGTGTAGTTGGTCACAGTCCGATTGACGGCGACGATTGCGAACGTCACGCCCTGTTCAATGATGACTGCACCTTGAATTTTCATGTTAATCACCTGCCAAAAATTTCACACGCCCGCGCGAAACATGACGGGCAATTTTTTATGCGCACGGGATTTTTCCGAAGCCACACCGTCAACAGCCGCTCGGCGAAAAATGACACGACGCGATACTTGCGCGGATTGTCGATTTGTCGCAAGTTCGTCCGCGCCAAAACTTCCTCCGTCACGTCAAGCAGGAACGAAAATATCCACGTGCAGTAGTCGTCGAAAATTTTGCGCCACGTGATGAAAATTTCGTATTGAAAACCCGTGAATGCGTTCGACACGTGGTCGAAGGCGTCCAGATAATCGGGCTGCTTCAACGCGATATGTCGGCGGAAAATTTCATCAACGAATCGCTCAAGCTCCCAGCCGCTTATCATCATTTGCCAACACGACGCCGACATCCGCGAAGGAATGTTTTCGGCAACGATGATGTCTCAATCACGAAGGAGTTCTGTTGCCTCCGACTGCGACAAAATTTTTTCCACGGCGAAATTTGTATCGCGCGACGTTGTGAAAAATCTGCGGTAGTGATTGAGCCCGACAATCGCCTGCGACGTGTTGCGCCACATCCAATACAGCGCGGTCATTTCGTTCAGATACAGGTTGAGCCGGCTGATATTGTCGCCCGTGTTGTCAGTGACGTCGCCGAAAGTTTGCGTCGATTGAGCATGTCCCGCGTGAATGATTTTGTAGCCGTCTGGCAGTGCGTCAAGTTTGGCGTCCTTGTGCGTGACGACGTAGACGCAGAAATTTTTCGGCGTGCGCTTGCGAATGACGTACCAATTGCCGTTGACGGCGGGCGTCGCGGAAATTTCGGCGAAGGCGACGGCGTGCACGGACAAAAATTTTTCAAGCGCGGTATTCTTGCGGGCGAATGTGACAATCACGTCGGACAAGTCGTCGGTCGCCGTGAGCGCGTCGATAAAATTTTCGGGCGTGCGTTCAATGAGCAACAGCGCGTCGAAGAATTTGTAGCGACACTCGGCAAGCGTGGCGTAAATTCGTCCGTAAAAATTTTCGTGAATCGGTTCGTGACTTTCGGCGACGGCATCGACGGTCGGGAAGTATGCGGCGTGCATGAAAAAATCCGTGTCGACAAGTGCGGCGTCAACGTCAAGCAGTCGCGAAATTTTGTTGCCGCGCAGAACGTCGGCAAGCGTCACAAAATTAGCGAACGAGTAAAATTGTCGCCGCGCCTGTCTGAAAAGAGTTTCGCGCGTGATGAGCTGGTCGACAATTCCCGACGCGTGCAGGTCGTTGCTTCGTCCGATAAATTCTCCGCTGTGGTCGAAGACGATATAATCCGCCGTGCCGTCCAAAATTTTTTTCAGCGCGTCAACGGAAATTTCCGCGCCGTCCAGAAAAATTCGCAGGTCTTTGGGCACGAAGGCGTACACGTCGGCGGGGTTCGCGAAGATGTAATTTTCGCCGCGTTCGGGTGAGCCGGTGAACGAAATTTTCCCGACAATGTCAACTTGCATGTCAGCCGCCGCCGCTTGAAACGACGACGCCTCGCCGCACAGCAAAATTCGCGGCACGTAACCTTGAGCCATTCGCGTCAAGCCTCCGCACGTTCAAAGGGTGTCGCGCTCATTTCAAGTCGCGGATTGTTGTCGCGTATCCAGCCCAGTGCCCATTCGTTTTCGACGAGCAACACGGGATTTTCCGCGCGGTCAAGGACGAACATTCCGCGATCCGCACCGCGAAGACTTGCGGGCGTGACTTTCGCTCCGTCGGTGAATTTCAGCCAACGCGCCACTTCAAACGGCAACATCGTCAGCAAAACGTCGACGCCGTATTCCGACTTCAGCCGATACTGCAGCACCTCGAATTGCAGCGTGCCGACAGTGCCGACGACGTAAGATTCCGTGCCCGCTCCGACTTGATTGAACAGCTGAATTGCGCCTTCCTGCGTGAGTTGGTCGATACCCTTTGCGAATTGTTTGCGCTTCATTGTGTCGCGCGCCTGAACACGTGCGAATTTTTCGGGCGGGAACGTCGGGAAGTCCTCGAACTTGAATTTATGCGCGGCGTCGGTGAGCGTGTCGCCGATTCCGAAAATTCCCGGGTCGAACAGTCCGACGATGTCGCCGGGAAATGCCTCGTCGATAATTTGTCTGTCCTGCGCAAGGAATTGTTGCGGTTGCGCCAACTTGATGAGCTTGTCGCTTGCCGCGTGCCAAACGGTCATGTTGCGCAAAAACTTGCCCGAACAAATTCGTATGAACGCCAATCGGTCGCGGTGAGCGGGATTCATGTTTGCTTGAATTTTGAACACGAACGCCGAAAAATTTTCGTCTTCGGGCTCAATGACTCCGTCACTCGACAGACGCGGTGCGGGCGGCGGCGCAAGTCGCAAGTACTCCTCCAGAAAATTTTGCACGCCGAAATTTGTCATTGCCGAGCCGAAAAACGTCGGTGTGAGTTCGCCCGCGTCAATCTTGGCTTTGTCGAAGGATTCGCCCGCCTCGTCGAGCAGGAGTAAATCTTCTTGGAGCGCGTCGAAATTTTCTTGACCGATTCGCCGCACGACTTCCGCATCGTCCGCCGCGAAAACTTCCGACGCCCGCGCAGTCTGTCCGTGAGTGGTGTCCTCCGCGAAAAGTTCGACGACGTTCCGTTGCCTGTCGAAGATGCCGAGATATTTGCCGTCCGTGCCGACGGGCCAATTCATGGGGTAGGCGCGAATTCCCAAAACGTTTTCGAGTTCGTCCATCAAATCCAGCGGAACTTTGCCGTAGCGGTCGAGCTTGTTCACGAACGTAAATATCGGAATGCGGCGTTCGCGGCAAACTTTGAACAGCTTTTTAGTCTGCGCCTCAACACCCTTTGCGGCGTCGAGAATCATAACCGCGCTGTCGACCGCCATCAACGTGCGGTAGGTGTCTTCGGAAAAATCTTGGTGACCGGGCGTGTCGAGAATGTTTATTCGGCAGCCGCCGTAGTCGAATTGCAGGACGGAGCTCGTGACGGAAATGCCGCGTTGCTTTTCGATTTCCATCCAATCGCTTACGGCGTGGCGTTGAGTTTTGCGCGACTTGATTGAGCCGGCAAGGTGAATTGCGCCGCCGTAAAGCAGTAATTTTTCGGTGAGCGTCGTTTTGCCCGCGTCGGGGTGCGATATGATTGCGAACGTGCGCCGCTTGTTAATTTCGTCAGTCAGTGTCAAATTTATGCTCCTTTCATGCACGGGCGGATTTGCCGTCCGAACGTTTGAACTTACTTTTGTCGTTAGAATCTACTTTCTTTGACCGAGCAAAGAATTTCGCCGCAACGCGCGGGGCAGATATCGTTGCCGCACGTCCATGTGCGCCCCTTAAATTTCGCGTCAGCCTCGCGCCTTCACGACGATTAAAATTCCAGCGAATATCAGCACAATTCCCAACACGATGTAAGCGGTGAACGGCTCGCCCAAAATCGCGACGCCGCCCAATACTCCGACGACCGGCGCGACCAATGTTGCGATTGAGGCCGTCGATGCCTCGATGTGCGACAAAACGTAATTCCACAGGAAAAACGCCAATGCCGACGCCAACGCTCCGTTGTAAAGCACGCACAATACGGCGGGCAAGCACCAGTTGATGTCGCCTTGCGGGAACAGCGTCACGTAAATTATCAGTGCCGCCGCGCCGAAAACCATTTGCCACGTCGTCAGCTGAACCATGTCGCATTTCGTCAGCCGCAACTTGACGATGATGTTTGAACACGCCATGCACACCGCGCCCGAAATGATTATGAATGCCGACGTTAAATCCTCCACGCCCTGCAAACCCATCAAAACATACAGCCCGACAATCGCCAACAATACGCCGAAAAGTTTTATGCGCGTCAATCGTTCGTTCAGGGCGAAGTGCGCCAAAATCGCCGTCCAAAGCGGAGCGGTGTAATTCAAGACTGCCGCCATACCCGCGCTGATTGACTGCATACCGACCTGCGCGGTCACGTTGTTGAGCGTCAGTTGAAACAGTCCCGTCAAAATTATCCACGGCAAAAATTTTGCGTCGGGCAACGGAATTTTCCGCCAATACGCGACCGCCAACAATATCAGCGCGCCCGAACCGAATCGCCACGCCACGAACAATATCGGCGGGAAATATGTGTTCGCCGACTTCATCACGACCCAATTCAAGCCCCAAATCAACCAAATCGCCGCCAGTGCCCGCAACATTCGTTAAGACCTCCCAAACTTCATCAACTGCAAAAAAATTAGCGTCGCATCAATTCGGCGGCAATCAGCACGATTAAAACGACCGCGTCCATTTCCACGCGACCCGCCGAATTCAGTACGGGCGACGGGTGCAACGAAAAATACATTCTCGGCAAAATGAACACCGGAAACGGCACCGTAAGCACGCTCAACAATGAATACACTGCCGAAACTTTTGCGCGGACTTTTTCGTCAGCGACAGCCGCCCGCAACGTCCGTTAAGACCTCCCAAACTTCATCAACTGCAAAAAAATTAGCGTCGCATCAATTACGGCGGCAATCAGCACGATTAAAACGACCGCGTCCATTTCCACGCGACCCGCCGAATTCAGCACGGGCGACGGGTGCAACGAAAAATACATCCTCGGCAAAATGAACACCAGGAACGGCACCGTAAGCACGCTCAACAACGAATACACCGCCGAAACTTTTGCGCGGACTTTTTCGTCAGCGACAGCCGCCCGCAACGTCAGATACGCGCCGTAAATCAGAATCAGCACGAAAATTGTTGTCTGTCGCGGATCCCAATTCCAATACGCGCCCCACGTCAGCTTGCTGAAAATTGCGCCGCTCACCGTCGACAAAAGCACGAATACGAATCCGAGCCTTGCCGCCCGTGCGCTCAATTTGTCGACCGTGAAATCGTTCGTGCGCAAAAATTTCGCGGCATACCATGCACTTGCGAAGAAGGCGACGACTGATACCCACGCCGTCGGCACGTGGAAGAAAATTATTTTCGCGACTTCGCCCAAACCTTTAATCGGCGGCACAAAAAAAATTACCGCCGCGACAATCGCGACCGTCACCGGGATTAAAATTTTGTTCATAATTCCTCACAGGTAGTCGTAGAGTATTGAAGCCGCCGTTATCAGTATCGCGTCGAACAGAATCATCACGCCGAGCAAGCCGCCTTCGACTGCCGCGCCCGTGAATGCGAGCTCCGTCAAACTTATCGCGGGCAGGAATATCGGCAACGTGACGGGGAACAGCAATATCGGGAAGAGCCCGCCCTTGACCGTCGCCGAAGTCGTCAAAGCCGCCGTCAACGTGCCCGCCGCCGATAAGCCCGTCACGCCCGCAAGCAACGTTCCCGCGAGCAAAAGTCCGTCCGCGACCGCAACATCGAACAGCACCAAAAATATCGGCGCGATAAAAATTGTCAGCGCGATCAACGATACGAACACTCCGCACATTTTGCCGAATAAGATTGCTTGCGCGTCGGCGTAAAGTTTGAGTGTCGGCAACGTTCCCGCCTGCGCCTCGTCGTCGAAAGTTCCTGCCAATCCCGCGCCCGCCGCGAAGAATATCACGACCCAAAGCATTGCCGCCAAAATTTTCGGCTCAATCGGCGCGCCGCCCGTCGACAAGCTCAAAGCCGCAACCGCCGTCAGCGCGAACATCATCATTGCTGCGAAGGATGCCCGTCGTCGCAAGCCCGATAAAAAATCTTTGCGCAGTATCGCGGCGATTTGCTCACAGCGGCAGGTGAATGGCTTCATCGCAAAGTTCAACCTCCGTAGCGTCGTTCGTCGCGAGCAGAATAATTTTGTCGGACTTGGCGGCGTCAATGGCGGCGGAAAATTTTTTGCGACCGTCGTCGTCGAGATTGGCGGTCGGCTCATCGAGCAACCAAATTTCGGCGTCGACGGCAAGCACAATCGCGAACTTGAGGCGTTGGCGCATACCCGTCGAAAAATTTTCCGTGCGCACGTTCAAAGCCGCAACATCAAGTCCGACGCGCGAGGCGAGCTCCGAAATTTTTTCGGCGGACAAATTTTTGCCGCGCAGTCGTGCGAAGAATCTCAAGTTCTCCGTCGCGGTCAAGGCGTCGTAAATTTTCATGTCGGGCGATACGGCGGCGACTGAAAAATTTTCGGGCAAGGTGACACTGCCGCTGTCGGGACGAATAATTTTTCCCGCAAGCTTGAGCAACGTCGACTTGCCCGCGCCGTTATGCCCGTCACGCCGATTATCCGTCCGCCGCGCAGATTCAACGTCACGTGACTAAAAATTTCGCGTCGCCCGAAACTCAAGCTCACGTCGTCGAAAAAAATTTCGTCCGTCACGAAAGTTTGTCCTTGTTGAGGCGCATCCAATGATCGCCGACTTCGACAAGCCCGTCCGCCTGCATGAGCGAAATTTCCCGCGTGAGCGACGAACGGTTACACTCAAGCTCCTTGGCAAGCTGAACACGCCCCGGAACTTTGACGAGCTCCGATTGCTGACGGCGTTCGCGTTGCAAAAGGTACAGGATGATTCGTTCGCGCAGATTTTTTTGCGACAGCAGCTCGACCTTCTGCATCATGAGGAGGTTTTTGCGGCTGAAGGTCTCCAGAAAATTTTTCATAACGATGCCGTGCATTCTGCCGAGTTTGGGACCGGCAATTAGCAGTGAGCGATACGGCACCCACATTATCACGGCGTCGGTCGTGAGCTGGACGCTGACTGCGATTAAATCTTCGCCGAGGATTGCCGAGGTCGTCCCGAACATTGCGCCGCTTTCCAAGCTGTGCCCGACGGTTTCGTTGCCGAGTCTGTCGAGCGACAGAATTTGCGCTTCTCCGCTGACAATCACGCCGATTTTTGCGTTGGGCATGAACGCTTCAAGCACGCGTTCGCCGCGCGGATATTCCCTGACGGTCGTGCCCGTGAATTTCATGAACAATTCGATTTCGTTCGGCAACAGGTCTTTAAAGAGCGGGACGCCCTGCAAATCTTCGCCGGACATTGCCGCGCACCTCCCGATAAAATTTTGTGGCACGTCGGATTGTATCACACCGCAAAATTTGTAACAACGCCCGCAGGAAATTTCATTCGCCGCCCGAATCATGAAAAACTTATCTGCAATAAAAATTTTTGGAGGTAGCGCAATGATAATTTTGGCATCGGGCTCGCCGCGCAGACATGAGCTGTTGCGGAAGTTGTGCACGAATTTTTTGGTGGAAGTCAGCGACGCGGCGGAAGTTCAATCTGCCGAAAATCCTGCGGCTTTGGCGGTTGAGAACGCCGTTCGTAAAGCTCAAGCCGTCGCCGACAAACATCCCGACGCGGTAGTAATCGGCGCGGATACAATCGTCGTGCTTGACGGGAAAATTTTCGGCAAACCCGACGGAGCGTGCGGCGCAGTCGACATGTTGAGTAAGCTTGCGGGCAGGCGACACGAAGTCATCACGGGCTTGGCGTTGATTGTCGGCGGCAAAGTTTTCACGGCGTCGGAGGTCACGGAAGTTTTCTTCGGCGCAATGACGATTGAGGACATCTGCGAATACGTTGCCACGGGTGAACCGCTCGACAAGTCGGGCTCGTATGCACTGCAGGGCGGCGCGACTAAATTTATCGAAAAAATTCACGGCGACTGGTCAAACGTCGTCGGACTGCCCGTCTACCGCTTGAGACTTTTGGCGCAGTCGGCGGGCGTCGACTTCAACGCAACCTAATCGGCGTCGTCGTCGAGTGTCTCGATCAAAAAGCTCACGGGGCGGAAACCGTCGTTGCAACTCAACAGCGCGGACTTCGGATTTTTCATCCAGCCGCCGTAAAAATTTTCCGCTCCGTGCGACAAAGCCATAACGAACGGCGAAATCGTTTCCCACGCGCTAAGGCAGAATCCGTCGGGGCGCGACCAACCGTTTGCAATGAAAACCGCACCCTCGACCATGTCGCAGGCGTTGTCAATCGGATTTTCGTAGCGGGCAATCAAATCGTCGTAACGCGCCTTGCGAATCACGGTGATTTTAATTTTTTTCACGCAAGTTCAACTCCTCCGAATGTTTTCGCGCCGAATATAACCGTTGCGGCTGTCGGCGTCAACGAAAATTTCTCGCGTCACTTGTCGCTTGCGGGCGAAGTTGCTATAATCGCCGCGTGCCCCGAATTTTTGAAAGGAGTTTATATCATGGCAAAACCCGGTAAAGTGTTTATTTTTTTTAACTGTGACGCCGACAAGAGCGAAGGCTCAATGAACGTTTTTTACAATCGCACGGTCTACAAAGACACGAAAACTTCGCGCAAGAATCTGTGGAAGAAAGTCAAAGAGGAATACGGCGCGGAACGCATTCAAATTGCGTCCGACAAGCTCGCCGACGTCGAACTTGCCATAACCGAAGGCGATCCCGTTTCCGCAAGTGACTTTATGCAGTTCGGAGCAATTCGTGCCTTTGAGTGTTATTGACCGCCTTTGAGGTTTTCCGCAATGGCTGCAAAAAAAATCGCGCTCTTCATTGATGCAGACAACATCTCCCCAAAATACGGCAAGCAAATCGTCGCGGCAGTGGAAAGTCGCGGCGAAGTTTTTATCCGCCGAATCTACGGCAACTGGGAAAAAAATTCTCTGCACGGTTGGAACGACTGCATTCTGAATTTCTCACTGCGCGCCGTCCAACAGCCTGACTTCGTGACCGGCAAGAACGCGACCGATATGTCGTTGACGATTGACGCAATGGACGTTCTCCACGAGGGCAAGGCGGAAATTTTCGCGCTGGTGTCAAATGACAGCGACTTTACGCCGCTGGTTATCCGTCTGCGCGAAGGCGGCATGACGATTATCGGCTTGGGCAACGCCAACGCCTCCAACGCCTTCCGCGCCGCCTGCAGTGAATTCATCGACTTGGACGCGCCCGAAGTTCAAAACCCCGTCCATAAGCCCAAAACTCCCGCGACACGTTCCGCCGCGCAGGATAATTCGTCGCCCGTGCAAATGTCGCTGTTCGCCGAAAATCCCGCGCCCGAAGTCAAACCTGCACACGTCGAGCCCGAACGTCCCGCAAGCTCAAAGGTCGTTTCAATCACGCGGGCGACTGCCGCTCAAAACGACGACAGGTTCCGCGCGATTCACGAAATCTTGCACGAGACCGCACGCATTCACGCCGACAGGAAAGGTTTCGTCGCAATGTGTTGGGCGGGGCAAAGCCTTCACAATCAACTTGGTATCAGCGTGAAGGATTTCGGCTACGGCTCGCTGTACAAATTCGTCGCCGACTTCCCCAACCTGTACGAAATGATTCACCGTGACAACGGCAATAATTTTTGTTACCGTTGCCGCACGAAGTTGCGACCCGCGCCCGTCAAAAATCCGCCCGTCATCAGTGTTCCCGTCGAAGATCGACTGCCGAAATTTCATGACGCCCTGCGCGAGGCGACGACCACTTGCGCCGACGAAGAGGGCTTCGCGAATCTGTGCACCGTCGGCGCGTTTCTCAATCCGAAGGAAATCGGCTTCGGCGTCAAAAGTCTGGGCTACGGCACGTTGCAAAAATTTATCGTCGCCTTCCCCGACCGCTACGAAATTCGCCGCGTCGACGACAAAATTTTTATTCGTTGCCTCACGGACGATGAACGCGCTCAAAAACTTCACGACATCCTGCGCGAAACTGCGGCGGCTCATTCGGACGATACGGGCTTCACGGACTTAACCTGCGCGGGAAATTTCAGCGGCCGGCAACTGCTTGAGCTCATGAATAAATTTCCCGACCGCTACGAAATTCGCCGCGTCGACAATAAAATTTTTTACCGTTGCATTTCCGACGCCGAACGCGTCCAAAATCTCCACGACCTTTTGCGCGAAACTGCGGCGGCTAATGCCGATAACGCGGGCTTCACGGATTTGAGTTGCGTGGAAATTTTCGGCGTCGAACAACTGCTTGAGTTCGTCAGCAAATTTCCCGACCGCTACGAAATTCGCCGCGTCGACGACAAAATTTTTTATCGTTGCATTTCCGACGCCGAACACGCTCAAAAGCTCCACGACACCTTGCGCGAGACTGCGGCGACTAATGCCGACGCCGAATGCGTTCAAAAGTTCAACGACACCTTGCGTGAAACTGCGGCGACTAATGCCGACGATGAACGCGTCCAAAAGCTCAACGACACCTTGCGCGAAACTGCGGCGACTAATGCCGACGATAAACGCTTCCAAAAGCTCCACGACATCTTGCGCGAAACTGCGGCGGCGCGTGCCGACAATTCGGGCTTCACGGATTTAAGTTACGTCGGCAATTCGCTCGGCAAGCAGAAAATCGGATTCGGCATTCGCAGTCTGGGCTACGGCACGCTACAAAAATTCGTCGCCGACTTCCCCGACCGTTACGAACTGCGCAAGACCGACAAAAAAGTTTTTTACCGTTGCCGCGCCAATGAATCGACTGCGCCCGTCGACAATCGACTTAATCAACTGCACGACATCTTGCGCGAGGCGGCGACCGCTCAACACGACGACGACGGCTTTTCACTGCTCAATCACGCCGGTCAACAAATCAAACGTAAACATCTGAACTTCAGCATTCGGGATTTCGGCTACGGTCAGCTTCATGAATTCGTAAGTGCCTTCCCCGACCGCTACGAAGTTGCTCACGATACAAACGGCGGCAAATTCCGCTACCGTTGCAAGCCGTCGCAAAAATAGTTTCGTCGCTTTATGGACAAACGGCGCGGCGTTGTTTATAATCTTGAAAATACTTTGCAAAGGAGGAGGCTTGAAACGAGTCATCCTCCTTTTGCAAGCACGGGGCGGTTTAATCCCGACTCCAACTAAAAAAATACATTGGAAGGAGCAGTTCACTCGGAGAAAATTTTTTGTATCAGTAAGGAGGTTTTACAATGAGTGACGGAGGCGGCTCGGCATTTGCCGTAGCGCAACAAATCGGTAAGTCATTGTTCCTGCCGATTGCCGTATTGCCGTTCGCGGGCGTCTTGTTGGGTATCGGCGCATCGTTCTCGAATCCGACGACAATCGCGGCTTACGGCTTGGAAAGTGTACTTCACCCCGGTAGCGCAATTTTCAGTTTCATGCTTATACTCTCGAACGTCGGCGGAGCAATCTTCGGCAACCTGCCGTTGATATTCGCGCTGGCAGTTGCCCTCGGTATGGCGAAGAAGGAAAAAGGTATCGCCGTCCTTGGTTCAGCAATTTTTTATCTGGTTATGCTGACGACGATCCACGTATTCCTCGGACTCGACGGCTCAATTCACGCGGACGGCTCCATTGACGGCAGCGTCAAGGAAGGCGCAATTGCAACCGTGCTCGGTATCACGACGTTGCAAATGGGCGTGTTCGCAGGTATCGTTACGGGTCTTGTCGCGGCGGAACTTTGCAACCGCTTCTACAAGACGCAACTGCCGCCCGCGTTTTCATTCTTCGGCGGCACACGTTTCGTCCCGATTGCCTGTATGATTTTCGGCATCGTGACGGGCGTCATTATGTATTTCGTATGGCCTTTCGTGCAGAACGGTATCTTCGCGCTCGGCGGCATCGTTCAATCGGCGGGCTACTTCGGAACGTTCTTCTTCGGGTGCTGTGAACGTGCGCTTATCCCGTTCGGTCTGCACCACATCTTCTATCTGCCGTTCTGGCAAACAGGTTTGGGCGGCACGGCGGTCATCGACGGACAAACCGTCATGGGCGCGCAAAACATCTTCTTCGCGGAATTGGCGTCTCCGAACACCGAACATTTCTCGGTTGACGCGTGCCGTTTCCTCATGGGCAAATTCCCGTTCATGATGGCGGGTCTTCCTGCGGCGGCGTTCGCAATGTACACCTGCGCTCGTCCCGAAAAGAAAAAGGCGGCGGGCTCACTGCTGTTTTCCGTCGGCTTGACGTCGTTCCTCACGGGTATCACCGAGCCTATCGAATTCACGTTCCTGTTCCTTGCGAAAGAACTGTTCGCAATTCACGTGTTCTACGCAGGGCTGTGCTTCGCGGCGTGCCATATCCTCGGCATTGCAATGGGTACAACATTCTCCGACGGCTTAATCGACTTCATTCTGTACGGCGTGTTGCCCGGTCAAGCAAAATCCAACTGGATGATGATGTTGCCGCTGTTCGCAGTGGTCGGCGTTGTTTACTTCATCACGTTTAAATTCTTCATTATGAAATGGGATCTCAAGACGCCCGGTCGTGAAGCTGACGACGAGGAAGTCAAGATGATGTCCAAAGACGAATACCGCAAAGCTACGGGCGTCGGCGTCGCGGGCGGCGGTGCAGGCGGTGCGGCTCTTGCCAACCTTACGCCCGACCAGCAGAAGTCTGCGGTAATTTTGGGCGGCGTTGGCGGTGTCGACAACGTTACCGAAATTGACTGCTGTGCAACGCGTCTGCGCTTGACGTTGGTTGACGGCTCCAAAGTCAACGAAGCTGTCCTCAAGTCCACGGGCGCGGGCGGCGTCGTCATCAAGGGTAACGCAATTCAAGTCATCTACGGACCGAGCGTCACAATCGTTAAGGCGAACTTCGAGGAGTTTGTCGAAGATATTCGCGCGGGCAAGATTGACCGTTCGATTCTTGAAGGCGCAAGCGGTGGCGGCGGCGCGGCTGCTGCGGCTGAACCCGAAAAACCCAAGATGAAAGATTGCATCCTCGGCGCGCACTTGACGGGTCGTATGATGCTCATGAACGAAGTCCCCGACGACGGCTTTGCCTCGCGTGCAATGGGTGACGGCGTCGCTGTTGAGCCGACTGAAGGCAAGCTCCTTGCTCCTGCGGACGGCACGATTAGTCTCGTCTTCCCGACAAAACACGCTGTCGGCATGGTCACGCCCGACGGTGCCGAATTGCTCATGCATATCGGTATCGATACCGTCAAACTCAACGGCGAACACTTCGAAGTTCACGTTTCTGAAGGTCAGGAAGTCAAACGCGGCGACTTGCTCGTTACCTTCGACATCAAGGCGATCAAGAAGGCGGGCTACCCCGTAACCACGCCGCTCATCGTTACCAACTCGTCCGCTTACGGCACCGTCCGTCCGCTCAAAACCGGCGACGTCAAGGCAGGCGAAAACGATTTGGTCGAGCTCCTCGGCTGAATCATCGGCAACCCAAGTTTCGAGTGAATATCCTTCCGTAAGCAGTGCCCGTCGACAATCGGCGGGCTGATTTTTTTGCCGAATTCCGTTTGACGCCGCGCAGAGTTACAGCTAAAATTTTTTCGGGGGTGAAGGTTTTATGAGCAACGAAATTTCTGTGATTGGCGCGGGCGTGATTGACGTGCTTGCCGGACCGACTGACGAACACATTGCAACGCGCGGCTCGTCGCCGATGGATTACGTCAAGCTTGCTTACGGCGGCGACGCGCTCAACGAGGCTGTAGCACTGTCGCGGCTGGGCAAGTCTGTGCAGTGGATAAGCAAAGTCGCCGACGACGCCGCGGGCGAAAAAATTTTGAGCTACGCAAAATCTAACGGGCTCGACGTCGACTGCATGACGATTCAGCGCGGCGCACAATCGGGCGTTACAGTCGTGCTGGTCGACGCTCAAGGCGAACGGCGTTTCCTGACGAATACCAACAGCACCCTGCGCACGCTGGAGGAGTCGGACATTTTGCCGCACGTCGACAAGATGGCGTCAATCGTCAGCTTCGCGAGCATGTTCATTTCGTATCGGCTGGACGTGCCCGCAATGACGCGGCTGTTCAAACGAATCAAGTCGAGCGGGCGGACGTTGGTCGTCGACACGAAACAAACTAAGCGCGGCGAAACGCTTGACGACGTGGCGGAGCTGTTGCCGTGCATGGATTTTTTCCTGCCGAACGAATCGGAATTGGCAATGCTCACGGGCGGCGACGACGTTCACGAAAACATTGCGGCACTGTTGAATCGCGGCTTACCCTGCGCGGTGGTGAAGGTCGGCGGCAAAGGTTGCTTGATTGCGCGGCGCGACGAGCTGATTGAAATTCCCGCGTGCCCCGTCGAAAAAGTCATCGACACGACGGGCGCGGGCGATTGTTTCGCGGCGGGATTTTTATGGGCACTGTCGGAGGGTTGGCAGCTTGACAAGTGCGGACGATTCGCCTGTGCAGTAGCGTCGTTATCGGTGGAGCAAGTCGGCGCGGTCACGGGCGTCACGAATTTGGCGGCGGTCATGGAACGTTACAAAGCTTATCGTCAGTGATTCGCGGCGGAACGTTTTTTGACAACGGCGCGGCGCGTGCAATATAATTTCGGCACAAGACTCAACACATTTGCAAAGGGGTGGCGGCAATGGATTTCGGTATGACTTCAGCGGGCGAGGCGTGCGGCGTGTTCGGCATGTACGACCTTAGCGGCGGCGACGTGGCGCAGGCAATTTATTACGGGCTTTACGCTTTGCAACATCGCGGGCAGGAAAGTGCGGGTATCGCCGTGACTGACACCTCGACGCGCACGGACAAGGTCATCTGTCACAAAGACCTCGGTCGCGTCAACGAAGTTTTTCACGCGCAAGACATCGCCGCGCTCAAAGGCAACCTCGGTGTCGGACATGTGCGCTACTCAACGGCGGGTGCTTCCACGCGCGAAAATTCTCAACCGCTCGTGCTTGCCTACATCAAAGGAACGCTCATGCTTGCTCACAACGGCAACTTGGTCAACGCCCCGCAACTTCGTCGGCAGCTTGCAATGGGCGGCGCAATTTTCCAGACGACGACGGATTCGGAGACAATCGCCTATCACATCGCCCGCGAACGCGTCAAATCCCGTTCGGTGCAGGAGGCGACCGTTCGTGCCCTGCGCAAAGTTCAAGGCTCGTATTCGCTCGTCGTCGCCAGTCCGCGCAAGCTTATCGGTGCCCGCGACCCGTGGGGATTTCGTCCGCTGGTTATCGGCAAACTCGACAACGCCTATATCATCACGTCGGAGACCTGCGCGCTTGAGACAATCGACGCCGAATTTATCCGCGACGTTTTGCCCGGCGAAGTCGTCACAATCTTCCACAACGGCAGAATCGAATCGAACATGGAACTTGCCTTGCCCGCCGATAAAACTGCGCGGTGTATCTTCGAGTACATTTACTTTTGCCGACCCGATACGACTTTCGACGGAATGAGCGTCACGAAGTCGCGGATTATCGCGGGCAAGCTTTTGGCGCAGGTTAATCCCGTCGAGGCTGATTTGGTCGTCGGCGTCCCCGAATCGGGCAACATGGCGGCTGTCGGCTACTCAATGGCGTCGGGCATTCCTTACGGTATCGCCTTCACGAAAAACACTTACGTCGGCAGAACTTTTATCAGACCGCAACAATCCAGCCGTATGCAAAGCGTCAAAGTCAAGCTCAACGTCCTGCGCGAAGTCGTGCGCGGCAAACGGCTAATCATGATTGACGATTCGATTGTTCGCGGCACGACGGGCAACAGGATTGTCAACATGCTCAAGGAGGCGGGCGCGGCTGAAGTTCACGTTCGCGTGTCGAGTCCGCCGTTCAAGCACCCGTGTTATTTCGGCGTCGACATTCCCGACGAAGATCAGCTTATCGCTCACAATCGCAGCGTCGAGGAAATTTGCAAACTTTTGGGCGCGGATTCGTTGGGTTATCTGCCGATTGCGTGCCTGCATGAAATGGCGGGCTCACGACCGATTTGCACGGCGTGTTTCAGCGGCGACTACCCGATACCGCCGCCGATTGAAGATATTCGCGGCGACTACCTGCGCTGAATTTTTATTGACGATTGGCGCGGCAAATGATAATGTTGCACCGTCAAACAATCTTCACGCAATCGAAAGGAGTATTCATCATGAGTTTCTACGAATTGGCAAAGGCGCGCTATTCGTGCCGCAAACTGACCGACGCGGCGATTGAGCCCGAAAAAATCGAACGCATTCTTCGGGCGGCGATAGCGGCTCCGACGGCTAAGAACGCCCAAAGCTACACAATCTGGGCAATCAAATCGCCCGACGCCTTCGACAAACTCAAGCAGGCGACGCCTTACACGTTCGGTTCGGCATTGGCATTCGTCGTCGGCGCACAGAAAGACGGCGCGTTCGACAGACCGTTCGACAACAAAAATTTCGCGGAGATCGACGCGGCAATCGTCGCAACACATTTGATGTTGGCGGTGCAGGACGAAGGTCTCGGCACGACGTGGGTCGGTTACTTCGACGCTCCGAAACTGCAGGAACTTTTCCCCGAAATGCAGGGCTACGAACTCGTCGCCGTATTCCCCGTCGGATACCCTGCCGCCGACGCAAAGCCGCATGTTCGCCACGAGGATCGTCGCGCACTTGAAGAGGTCGTCGTCACACTGTGAGCCGTCAAAAATCTTTGGGGCATATCGGCGAGGACTGCGCGGCGAAATTTTTGGAGGCGCACGGCTACGAAATTGTCGCGCGGAATTTTCGGATTCGTTCGGCGGAAATTGACATCATCGCGCGTTCGGACGACGTGATAATTTTCGTGGAGGTCAAGGCTCGGTCGAACGCTCGGCACGGTTTGCCGGCGGAGGCTGTCACCGTTCGCAAGCAGCGGAAAATCATCGAGGCGGCGGGCGTTTTTCTGCAGGACGAAAATTTTGCTGACTGCGCCTGTCGTTTCGACGTTGTGGAAGTTTTCATGCGCGGCGAACTTGTCGAGGCGATTAACCACATCGAAAACGCCTTCGAGGTCACGCAAGAATTTTAATCGCGTCCGACGCCCGCCGCGAGTTATTGAATTGAATATTTCGGGAGGTTTTGAACTTTGTACGCCAGAACATTCGGCGCGGCGACGCAGGGCGTTGACGGCATGATAATTTCCGTCGAAGTCGACAGCGCGAACGGTATGCCCGCCTTTGACATCGTCGGTTTGCCGTCGACCGCCGTGCGCGAATCAAAAGAACGCGTCCGCACCGCCATAAAAAATTCGGGCTTGCGCAGTCGCGTCGAAAAAATCACAATCAACCTTGCACCCGCCAACGTCCGCAAAGAAAGCGCGGGACTCGACCTGCCGATTGCGATTGGCTTGCTTGCCGCGCAGGGCAGATTGCGTCCGTCGGTGTGCGAGGAATTTTTATTTGTCGCGGAGTTGTCGCTGGAAGGAAATTTGCGACCCGTGGCGGGCGTCTTGCCGATTGCCGTCACTGCGCGGGCGGAGGGCTTCAAAAAAATCATCGTCGCGCGCGAAAACATCAACGAGGCATTGCTTGTGGACGGACTGACGGTTTACGCGCCGAAAAGTTTGATTGAGCTGGTGGACTTTATCGACGGACAGATTGAGCTTGCGCCCGCGACACCGCAACCCGTCGACGAGCCCGAAGGCTTTGTTGAACTGGTCGACGACTTCGCGGACGTGCAAGGTCAATTCATGGCGAAACGTGCGCTTGAGATTGCGGCGGCAGGTGGTCACAACGTCTTGATGGTCGGCGTGCCCGGTTCAGGCAAAACAATGCTTGCAAAGCGCATGAGCTCAATCCTGCCCGAAATGACGCGCGAGGAGGCTCTTGAAGTCACCAAAATTTACAGCATTGCGGGCAAACTTCCGCAAGGCGGCGGACTTATGACGAAACGCCCGTTCCAAAATCCGAATCACGACGCGTCGACGGCGGCGATAATCGGCGGCGGCACCACTCCAACGCCGGGACAAGTCACCCTTGCGCATAATGGCGTACTGTTTCTGGACGAACTGCCCGAATTTAAAAAATCCACGCTGGAGGCATTGCGCGAGCCGCTTGAGGAACGTCGAATCACAATCAGCCGCGTAAACGGCACGCTGACTTTCCCGTCGAGCATGATTTTAATTTGCGCAATGAATCCGTGTCCGTGCGGCTGGAACGGCGACAACGACCATTTCTGCCGCTGTTCGGAAGCCGACATCAAACGCTACACGCGGCGACTTTCGGGACCATTGCTTGACCGAATCGACATTCACATTCGCGTGCCCCGCGTCAAATACGACGACTTAAGCTCAAAGCGCAGGAACGAGCCCTCAAGCGCAATTCGTGAGCGTGTGTCGGCGGCGAGGAAAATTCAGACCGAGCGGCTTGCGAAATTCGGCATCTACTGCAACGCGCAAATGACGCACGCGCTTGTTCAGCAACTGTGCACGCTTGAGCCCGTCGCCGAAGATTTGCTCAAGGAAGTTTTCGAGACGAAGAAACTTTCCGCCCGCAGCTACGACAGAATTGTCAAAGTCGGGCGCACGATTGCGGACTTGGCGGGCGGCGGCGACATCATCTCCGCCAAACATATCAGCGAGGCGATTAAATTGCGCAGTGACTTCGACATCGACGGCTGAAAATTTTTTTGCGTCGGCGATTGACTGCGGCTGTCGAGTTGGACGCGGCGATTAAACTGCGCAGTGACTTCGACATTGACGGCTGAAATTTTAACGAAAATTTTAATCGCGCTTGCCCCGCCGCTAATGATTGGTTGTTACCGTTCATTTGAAAGGAGATGACCCGTTATGTTCCGAGTTCTGTTAATCGTCGCGGCAATGATGTTTTTCGTCGGGCAAGCATTTTCTGCAACGGCGCGTCCGCAAACAATCGAGCCGCCGCGTGAAGTACCAACACCTGCGCCCGTCAAACAAATCCTGCCGAAGCACGAACACTCCGCAAAATGCGAAGCGACTTCCGCCGAGCCCGTGCAGATAATTTGCATACTTGACCGTTCCGGCTCAATGAAGGCTTTGGCGGCTGACACAATCGGCGGCTACAATTCCTTTATCGAGCGGCAAAAAAAGGAGTCGGGCGCGGCTGAAGTCACGACGGTTTTGTTCGACGACCAATACGAAAAAATTTCAGACGCCGTCGACCTGCAAGCCGTCTCCGAGCTCACGAGTGCCGAATATTACGCGCGCGGCACGACCGCCCTTTTGGACGCCGTCGGCAGGACGATCATGGATACCGCAGGCAAAATGGAGCGCGACGAAATTTGCCCCGCACGTCGCCGCGTGTTGGTTATGATTATGACCGACGGTTACGAGAACGCCAGCCGCGAATACACTAAAGCCGACCTCAAGTCTTTGATTGAGGCGACGACCAACGCTTACAAGTGGAATTACATTTTCATGGGCGCGAATATCGATTCGGTCGCCGAGGCGGGCTCAATCGGCATAAAAGCTCATCACGCGGCGAATTATTCGGCTGACAGCAAGGGCGTCGACAGAACGTTTTCGCAGATGAATGATGCCGCCCGTGAAGTTCGTGAGCGCGGCACCGTAAGCGACGACTGGAACAAATAATTTATCACTGCTGACACAAAAAAACTCCTCAACCGCGTTGAACGGTCGAGGAATTTTTTATTGCCGCAAATTTAGATGGCGCGTTGAATTTTGCCTGAACGCAGGCAACGGGTGCAGACGTTGACGCGTTTGACTTCGCCGTCGACGAGCGCACGCACGCGCTGAATATTCGGCTTCCATTTGCGTTTGGTCTTCAAGTGCGAGTGGCTGACGTTCATGCCGGACATCGCGCCCTTCTGACAAATTTCGCAGTAAGCAGACATACAAATCACCTCTTCTCCGTAAAAAGACAGGCGCATTGTAGCACAGAAAATTTTTCGGCGCAAGGGCAAATCGCGCATTAACAAGCATTTTGCGGCGGCATATAAATTTTCGGCGGCGTCATTGACAGTCGGCATAACGTGCGCTAATATTTCCGATAGTTGATACAGGGGTCAGGTGTCAGGGGTCAGGTGTCAGGGGTAAGGGGTAAGGGGTCAGCAACTGATACCTGATACCTTTTCCCTGATACCTGTTGAGGAGGTCGAGACAAAACTTTTCGCAACGCATCACAAAAAATTTAGGAGGTCATTGTATGAGCACTGCCACAGACAACAATGCGTCTGCCGAGCTGGATTTGCAAGCACTTATCCGCCGCGCAGAGGCGCAAACCGATTTTCCCGAAGTCCCGCTGGACGAATTCACGCCGCCTACTTACGACGCGTGGAAGGAAGCTTGTATCGCCCTGCTCAAAGGCGCACCGTTCGAGAAAAAACTTTTCACGAAAACTTACGAAGGCATCACCTTCAGCCCGATGTATTTCCACGGAGACACCGAGCCGATTCAGCCGAAAACTTATCCCGGCATGGGCGATTACGTTCGCGGCATAACTCCAAACGGTTATGTCAATGCGCCGTGGGGAATTGCTCAAGCTTGCGACGACACCTTGCCCGAAGAGAACAACGAATTGCTCAAGCACGAGATTGACAAGGGCTCCACGATTTACAACGTCAAAGTCGACTGCGCGACCCGCAAAGCTCGCGACGCCCGCGAATGCGAACACATCGGCAAACACGGCTGCTCCGTTACGACGCTCGGCGACGCTGAAACGCTCCTTAAAGGTCTCAAGCTCGACCAATATCCGCTGTACGTTTACGCGGGCGAATCCGCATTGCCGTTACTTGCGCTGATTGTCGCGGCTGTCAAAAATCAGGGCGGCGACGTTGCCAAACTCAAAGGCATTATCGGCGCGAATCCCATTGCCGAATACGTCGCAAACGGCACGCTCAATCAGTCGCTGGACAAACTCTACGACGAGGCGGCGGCTGTCGCGAAGTGGGCTGTCGACAACGCTCCGAACGTCCGCACGATTTTTGTCAAAAGCAATGTCTTCAGCAACGGCGGCGCGAACGACGTTCAGGAAGTCGCTTACACCGTCGCAACGGGCGTCGCTTATCTGCGGGCACTGCTTGAGCGCGGCTTGACGATTGAACAGGCGGCAAGTCAGATTATGTTCGGCTTTTCAATGGGCGCGAATTTCTTCATGCAGATTGCAAAGCTCCGCGCAGTCCGTCCGATTTGGGCGCAGATTGTCAAGGCGTTCGGCGGCTCGGAAGACGCGCAGAAAATGCACATTCACGGTCGCCCCGCGAAGTTCTTCAAGACCGTTTACGACCCGTATGTCAACATGCTTCGCGACACGACGGAACTTTTCAGCGGCGTGGTCGGCGGCGTCGACAGCTTCGAGAACTCCACGTTCGATGAGCCCGTCCGCAAGGGCGACGAATTCAGCCGCCGCATTGCCCGCAACATGCAAATTATCCTGCAAGAAGAATTCGGGCTTCTGCAACCGATTGACCCCGCCGGCGGCAGTTGGGCTGTCGAAACGCTCACCAAGCAAATTCGCGAAAAAATTTGGGCTGAATTCCAAGCCGTCGAATCCAAGGGCGGTATCGTCGCCGCGCTCAAGGAAGGTTATCCGCAGGAACAAATCGCCGCAGTTCTTGCCGCACGTTTCAAGGCTGCCGAGACGCGCAAAGATCGCATTGTCGGCAACAACATGTACCCGAACATGACCGAGGAACGCATTGACGCCCGCCCCGAATCTCAAGCCGAAAACATGAAGGCGCGCAAATCCGCGATTGAGGCTTATCTTGCCAACGTCGACGCGAAAGCCGCACTTGCCGCCATTAAAGCCGACGACGTTGAGTCCGTCATTGCGGCGGCTCAATCGGGCGCGACGATTGCCGAACTTCGCAAGGCATTGGGCACGGCTGAAGTCGACGAAATTAAATCGATTGAGGCTCACCGCTGGAGCGAACGTTTCGAGGCTCTGCGCGAGACTACGGAAAAATTCAAGGCTTCCACGGGCGACAACGTCAAAATCTTCCTTGCGAACATGGGACCGATTCCGCAACATAAAGCCCGCGCAGATTTCACCACGGGATTTTTGCAGGTCGGCGCGTTCCAAGTGCTGGGCAACAACGGCTTCCCGACGGTCGACGAGGCGGCTGCTGCTGCTAAAGAGTCGGGCGCGGATGCCGTCGTAATTTGCTCAACCGACGCGACGTATCCCGAAATTGTCCCCGCACTTGCGCCGAAACTTCACGAGGCATTGCCGAACGCGACGGTTTACCTTGCGGGCACGGCTCCCGCCGAACTCGTCGAAACTTACAAGCAGGCGGGCATTGACGACTACATCAACGTTCGCGCGAATTGCTACAAAGTTATTCAAGCTCTTCAACAGAAAAAGGGGATGGCATAATGGCACAGTACACTAACCCGGACTTCACGCAGATTGGTCTGAGCGACGCCCCGGCTTCTGACGCGGCGGAGTGGAAGGCTAAATTTGAGCAGGCGGCTAAAGCGGATTACGACAAGCTCATCTACAAGACGATGGAACATGTCCCCGTTAAGCCGCTGTACACTCACGACGAATACGCGCACATGAATCATTTGGACTTCGTAAGCGGAATTCCGCCGTTCCTGCGCGGACCGTATGCGACAATGTACGTTTTCCGCCCGTGGACTGTCCGTCAATATGCGGGCTTTTCGACGGCTGAAGAGTCGAACGCGTTCTATCGCCGCAACCTCGCCGCAGGGCAAAAAGGTCTGTCAATCGCCTTCGACCTGCCGACACATCGCGGCTACGACGCCGACAATCCGCGCGTCTTCGGCGACGTTGGTAAAGCCGGCGTCAGCGTCTGTTCAATGCTCGACATGAATATTTTGTTCAGCGGCATTCCGCTTGACCAAATGTCAGTTTCAATGACGATGAACGGCGCGGTGCTCCCGATTCTGGCGTTCTTCATTCAGAGCGGCATTGAACAGGGCGTCGATAAATCGATTCTCAACGGCACGATTCAAAACGACATCCTCAAAGAATTCATGGTGCGCAACACCTACATTTACCCGCCCGAAATGTCAATGCGCATAATCGGCGACATCTTTGAGTATACGACGAAATACATGCCGAAGTTCAATTCGATTTCAATCAGCGGCTATCACATGCAGGAGGCAGGCGCGCCTGCCGATATTGAGCTCGGTTACACGCTCGCGGACGGTCTCGAATATATCCGCACGGGCATTAACGCCGGCTTGAAGGTCGACGCCTTTGCAAAGCGGTTGAGCTTCTTCTGGGCTATCGGCAAGAATTATTTTATGGAAGTCGCCAAAATGCGTGCGGCTCGCGTCCTGTGGGCGAAAATCGTCAAGCAAATGGGCGGCACCGACGCAAAGTCAATGGCACTGCGCACGCACTGCCAAACGTCGGGCTGGTCACTCACCGCGCAAGATCCGTTCAACAACATTTCGCGCACGGTTATGGAGGCAATGGGCGCGGCACTCGGTCATACGCAGTCGCTCCATACAAACGCGCTCGACGAGGCAATCGCCCTGCCGACCGACTTCAGCGCACGTATCGCACGCAACACGCAACTTTACATCCAAGACGAAACGTCCGTTTGCAAAATCATCGACCCGTGGGGCGGCTCCTACTACGTCGAGGCTCTCACGAACGAAATTATCCGCCGCGCATGGGCGCACATTCAGGAGATTGAACAGCTCGGCGGCATGGCTAAGGCTATCGCGACGGGCTTGCCGAAAATGCGCATTGAAGAGGCTGCGGCACGTCGTCAGGCGCGTATCGACTCCAACAACGAAACGATTGTCGGCTTGAACAAATTCCGTCTCGACAAGGAAGACCCGCTCGAAATTCTTGCCGTCGACAACACCGCCGTCCGCAACGCGCAAGTCGAACGTCTCAACAAACTCCGCGCCGAACGTAACGAAGACGACGTCCGCGCCGCCCTTGAAGCCATCACGAAAGCTGCCGAATCCCGCGACAACGGCAACCTGCTTGAATGCGCGGTTGAGGCGGCTCGCGTCCGTTGCTCACTCGGCGAAATTTCCGACGCCGTCGAAAAAGTTTGCGGCAGATACGTCGCGACGATTCATCCGATTTCAGGCGTTTACTCAAAAGAATTCGGCGATGAAAGTAAACTTGACGAAGCTCGTGCAATGGCTGACGAATTTGAGAAGCTCAAGGGGCGCAGACCGAGAATTGCTATCGTTAAGCTCGGGCAGGATGGTCATTCGCGTGGTCAGTCGGTTCTTGCAACTTCGTTTGCTGATCTCGGATGGGATGTTGATATTGGACCGTTATTCCAAACTCCGCAAGAAGCTGCGCGTGACGCTGTCGATAACGACGTGCACATTGTCGGATTCAGCTCGCTTGCCGCAGGTCACAACACGCTGTTGCCCGAACTCGTCGACGAACTCAAGAAAATTGGCGGCGAATCTGTGTTAGTAGCCGTGGGGGGTGTAATTCCCGTTCAAGACTACGACTTCCTTTACAAGCACGGTGCAGTTGCGATTTTCGCGCCCGGCACAGTTATCCCCGAAGCGGCAAAGAAATTGCTTAACATTTTGATTGAACGCGCCAAGGAAGAGGAAGACGCCGGCTGATTAAAAATTTTCGACACGCCATAAAAAATTCAACCGTCGGGGCTCAACGCCTCGGCGGTTTTGTTTTGCGATTTATTGACAGGAAAAGCCCTGCGGTGCTAAACTTACGTTGTAACAACAATCCAGCATGGCAGAGCTTTGTCCCGCGTTGATTTTACACCGCTCGCGCCGTGCTGTCAAACGAAAGGCGGAGGTATTATGGCATACGGTATGGTTTATCTGATCACCAACGAGGTCAACGGCAAGCACTACGTCGGGCAGACGACGCGCACGGTCGAACAGCGTTTCAAGGAGCACATGACGGCTCCCACTTACATCGGCAAGGCGATTCGCAAATACGGCGCGGAAAACTTCACGATTAAAATTTTGGCGGTGTGCGAAACTCAAGAGGAACTTGACGCTTACGAAGTCCGTTTCATTGCCGAATACGACTGCATGGCTCCGAACGGTTACAACTGCACGACGGGCGGCGGCAACGGCTCACCTTCCGAAGAAACCAAAGCAAAAATTTCGGCGGCAGTCCTCGCTTACAACGAAGAACATCCCGAAATCCACGCAATAATTTCGGCGGCAAACATCGAACGTTTCAGCGACCCCGAAGAACGCGCCAAACAGGCAGAGCGCACGCGAAAATCTTTTGAAGACCCCGAACGTGTTGCCAAACATTCCGAAGGGCAGAAACGCCGCTTTGAACGGCAAGAGGAACGCGACAAAATTGCCGCCGCCGTGACCGAACGTTTCAGCGACCCTGCCGAGCGTGCGGCTCAATCCGAACGAATCACGAAAGCTTTTGAAAATCCCGAAATTACGGCTGAAATTTCTAGGCGACAGAAAAAGCGTTTTGAAGACCCCGCCGAGCGACAGAAAGTTGCCGACGGCGTGAACAGGTATTACGCGGAACACGGCGGACGTAAACAATCAGCGGAGACGCGTGCGAAAATTTCTGCCAAACGAACAGCTTACCTTGCACGTCTTCGCGCCGAGCGGTTGCCGTCGAAGGTCGCGGAACAAAATCAACGTGCGGCGAAATTGCCTGTAATGCCCAAGCTCAATAAAATCCTCGTGCAAATCAAATAGTTCACGGCGCAACTAACCGCCAATCGAAAAGCCCCCGCCGAATTGGAAGGGGCTTTAATTTTGTCGTGTCGTTTAAAATGACGTGCCAACGGAGAAGTGGAATCTGCCGCCCTGTGAGCCGCGTCCGTAATCCAAGCGTAACGGTCCCATCGGCGTGTTGAGTGCGACGCCCAAGCCGATACTTGCCTTGAAGTCGCGCGGGCGGAAGCCGCCGTTCCATGCGGAGCCGAAGTCCGTAAACAGCGCACCTTGAACTCTTTTGTACAGCGGGAAGCGATATTCGATTGAGCCGAGCATCATTCTGTTGCCGCGGAATTGGTCGTCGCGATAGCCGCGCAGTGAGCCTTGTCCGCCGACGCGGAATTGATTGAATTCCGTCATATCGCCGCGCCCGTAACCAATCATGCCGCGAATTGCCCAAACTTGATCGTGGTCGCCCGCCTTGCGGTAGTTTTGGTGGTCGAGCGAAAGTTTCTGGTAGTCGAAGTCGCCGCCGAATGCACCGACTTCCAACGCGATGTTGACCTTGTTGCCGTCAGTTGGCGAATAAACATTGTCGCGGGTATCGGTGATGTGTTCGAGGATAATCGCGCGCGTCAAGCCGAAATTATTTTTGCGCCACTCTGCGTAATCGGAGCCGCTGCGGTCGCCTGCGTTGCCGCTGGAGACGTGTCGGACGTATTTATCTTTGCGGTTGCGCAAGGTGATGTAATTGGTCGAATATTCGCTTACGGGGCGGCTAAAGGTAATTTCGCCGCCGGTGTATCTGCGCATGTATTCTTCCTTGAAGTCGCCGTGAGTGTCGTAGTCGTTGTAGGAGTAAGTGCGGTTATACAGCTGAATACGGAAGGCGGTTTCGCGGCTGTCCATCCACGGGTGACGGTAAGTGAAGTTGTAGCCGTGAGCGTCATTCTCGTCGCCGCTTTTTTCGTAGACGATGCTGATCAAGTCGCCGCGCCCGCGAAAGTTCGTATCACTCAAGCTGACCATACCGATAATGCCGTCGGAGGTTGAGTAGCCCGCGCCGACGCCGAATGTACCCGTGCGCCGCTCCTTAACGACGACTTCCATAATGACGGCGTTAGGTTCGACGCCCGACTTCATGTTGATATTGACGTCCTCAAAGAAGCCGAGATTGTAGACGCGTTGCATACTGCGGCGGGCAAGTTTGGCGTTGAAGGGCGTGCCGACTTCCTGCCGCATTTCGCGGAGAATGACTACGTCCTTAGTCTTCTTGTTGCCTTTGACGGCGTAACCTTCGAGCGTGCCTTCGTTGATTTTGAGCGTAAGGACGCCTTCGGGCGACATGTTCATATCGGTGACTTTCATAAGGACGAAGCCTTCGTTGCGGT
>JADEZP010000081.1 GCA_015206805.1 Quinella sp. 1Q7
TGGAGTACGCTACGAATATTCAGAGCGCGGGCAAAACACTTTTGACGCTGATAAATTCGATTTTGGATTTCAGCAAGATTGAAGATGGCAAAATGGAAATTGTCCCCGTCCGCTACGAAACAATCGCGTTCATTGACGATTTAGTCAACATGATTTCGGAAAAGGCGAAGAAAAAAAGCTTAGAATTCAAAACGGAAATTGATTCGAGCTTACCGCAGAGTCTTTACGGTGATGATTTGCGCATTCGGCAGATTGTCACGAATATTTTAACGAACGCCGTTAAATACACGCACAAAGGTTCGGTGACGTTGCAGATTAGCGGCGTTGTACTCGACGCGGACACATTTGAATTGCAGGTTAGAGTAAGCGACACCGGAATTGGCATTCGCGAAGAGGATATGGGCAAATTATTTCAATCTTTTCAGCGGCTCGACGAGGAACGCAATCACGACATCGAAGGCACCGGCTTGGGTATCGCGATTGTGCAAAAACTTTTGGGCATGATGGACAGTCGGCTCGAAGTTGCGAGTACTTACGGGAAAGGCTCCGAATTTTCGTTTAGGTTGACGCAAAAAATTATCGACAGGAATCCGATTGGCGATTATAACGAACGCCACTTGAAACGCCTAGACGAGAGCGCGAATAATCAATATTTGACGGCAGCGGGCGCGAAAGTCTTGGCGGTCGACGATAACGACATGAATTTGAAAGTTATCAGCGGTTTGCTCAAGCGCAATAAAATTTTCCCCGACCTTGCCGAGAGCGGTCAACAGGGCATTGAACTTGTCAAGAAAAATTTTTACCACGTGATTTTTATGGACAACATGATGCCCGTTATGAGCGGCGTCGAGACCTTGAAAAAAATGCGTGCCGAAAATATTTTGAGCGACAAAACTAAGGTCATCATGCTCACCGCCAGCGCGATTGCCGGTATGCGCGAAACTTACCTGCGCGAAGGCTTTGACGATTACTTGAGCAAGCCAATCGAAGTTTCGGAGCTTGAAAAGATTTTGGAAAAACATTTGCCCGCCGAGCTTGTCGCCTTTGAAAGTGACACTCAACCCGCGCCGATTGAACCTGCACCGATTGAACAGCCGCCGATTGAAGATGATGAGCCTGTCGGCGAGGACGAATTTTCTAAACGTGAGAAAAAAATTTTCGCGACAACTTGCCCCGACATCGACTTGGAAATTGCGCTGAAATATTGCATGGACAGCAAAAGTTTTTATGTGCAAATGCTGACCACTTTTGTTGACATCAAACGCGCAGAAAAAATTCAAGCGGCATTTGAGTCCGCCGACGTGAAAAATTATCAAATACTTGTTCACGCGCTCAAATCAACGTCGCTGTCAATCGGCGCGACTGCATTGAGTGAACGAATACTTCCACAATCTGTCGTGGATTTTGCCTAAGGACGAATTCGCCGCGCTGATGGAAAATGTTTTCGACGCGTCCGCCCGAATGATTGCCCGCAAAAATAAAATCAAGGTCGGCTTCGTGACGATTGATTCGGCGCAATGGTGCGGAGATGAGCTGTACAATCGCTTTGCCCGCGACGAACGCTTCGACGTGACGCTGTTCGATTGCCTGCGCCTCGATAAAGCCGACAACGATTTGATTCGCAAAGATTTTGTCGTCGGCGTGGAGCAATTCAAATCGCGCGGGCTCAACGTCGTCGCGCTCGACAATCTGAACGCCGCCGTCCCCGCGCAGGACGTGCTGATTTATCTGACACCGTATTCGGCTTACGTGCCCGCCGCATTGCGTTTCGGCAGACTGCCCGTCCGCAACTTGATAACGCATATTCCGTATTCGCTGGATATTGCCGTTCGCGACAGGAGCTATTACAATTTCCTGATGTTTCGTGCGGCGTGGAGAATATTTTTTTCGTCGACAATCGGCATGGAAGTTTACGGCAATAATTGTTCGGTCGGAATGCCGCGAGGATTTTTCAGCGGCTATCCGCGCATGGATGTCTTTTTCGGGCGCAAAGCAAAGTTCAACTTCACGTGGAAGATTGCGCGTCCCAAGTCTAAAAAAATCATCTGGGCACCGCACTGGTCGATAAACGATGTCACGCGCTACGCAACGTTTCAGTGGAATTACAAATTCATGTACGAATTCGCCAAGGCTCACCCCGAAATTTCATGGGTCGTCAAGCCGCATCAAGCCCTGTTCGCGTCGGCAGTCAAGGAAAAAGTTTTTCCGTCGCTTGAGGCTTTCGAGGAGTATTTGCGGGAGTGGAATGACCTTCCGAACGCGCAAGTTTACACGGGGGCTTACTACCAAGATATTTTCGCCACGTCGGACGGCATGATTCACGACAGCGGCTCGTTTATCGCGGAATATCAATACGTCGATAAGCCCATGATTTATCTGACGCGCACGGGCGAAATTTTCAACGACTTGGGCAACGCGATTCTGGACGTGTCCTATTGCGTCGACGGGCAGGACTTCGACGCCATTGCCGCGACGATTCAGCGCGTCTTCATCAAAGGTCGCGACGAGAAAGCCGCTGCCCGCAAAAAAATTTTCAACAAGCACTTGAATTACCCGAAGATTAACGGCATGCTTGCCGGCGAATTCATTTTCAAAACCATTGCCGACAAATTGACGCCCGCGTCGAAATGACATCGGCTGACATCACGGGAGGTTATCACTCATGGAAAAAATTAATGTCGTACTTCTCTTGCTGAACCGCGATTTGTTTGAGAGCACACTGAAAAGTTTGAACTTAGACAAAATAAATTTGGTCGCCGTAATTATGGACATCAATCGCGCCAATACCGAAGATACCGACGAAGCCGAAGATGAAGTACCGACGTTCTTCCGACTCGGCGATCAAGTAGTCGCGCTGGATTCGTTCGCCATGCTGCAAAAATCTACCAGATCCATTTTGAAAAACGCCAAATCGTATATGTGGCTGGTCAACGGCTATTTGAAGGGTTCCGACGACCTCCTCAAGCTGAAACGCTATTTAATGGCAAACGGCGTGCCCGAAAAGAACATTGCTCGCCTTGATGTCAATCCGCAATTTTCGACAACGTGGCTGGCGAATCTGCGTTACATCGAAAAATTCGGCGCGGACTTTTTTGTCACGGGCGATGAATACACGCAACTCGGCTTGAATATGGATTTGATTCCGTGTATCGACAGAAATAAAGGCACCTTGCTCAACGGAGTGAATCTTGCCGACTTCCATCAAGATTTGACACGGGGCTATCAGACTGCCAAATACGTTTTTAAACACGTCAAGCCCGGCACGATTAAATTTGTGATTATCGGGCTCGCGCCGTACTCGTTCTATTACGACAGCACCAAAGATTTTTTGCACACCGCAAAAGGTTTGCAATATGCGCTCGCCTTGAATGACCCGACCGATTACGACACTTTAATGATGACTTTGTTCCGCTACAACGTCGGCGATTTTTTCAATCGGGTAACCTACAAGCAGGCTGATGTAAATTACAATGGCATTCGGACAAAAATCGGCGGCTCCCTTTCCGCCAAAGCAATAATCGATTGGGTCAACATTGACAAAACCTTTGACGCCGAATCGCTCGACGACAATGTCAGAATTCTGAAAAAATATATCGAGCTGTGCATTGATAATGGAGCGCGTCCACTCGGCGTGCTGTTCCCGTTCCCGGGCATAACGCGAAAAACCTACAACCCCGATATAATTAAAGTCTTCCGCAAAACAATTCGCCAATTTGAAACGCGCTACGACTTTTCTTGCGTCGACATGTTTGAACTTAAAATCGGTTACGATTGCTACTTTGACTTTACACACCTGAACGCGAAGGGACAAATTTTCGCCACAAACATGACTTCCTTGCGGATGTTCAGTCGCGGGATTATCCCCGTGGACGGCTTCTTGAACAAGGATTACGAGACCTTGAAACGCCTGGCACTCGTCGCGCCCGCTGACGAATACAACAAGTTGATGTCGCGAATTTTCACCATATCCGCCAAAAGAATTGCCGCCAAGAAAAAAATCAAGGTCGGCTTCGTCATGTTGGAGGCGGCTCATTGGTGCGGCAAGGATTTGTACGACTTCTTCGCGCAGAATAAACGTTTCGAGACGACGGTTTTCATTTCAATGGACTTCCACAAGGACATCAACGATCTTGTCAAGAAAAATTTCCGCGACGACGTGGAGCAACTTAAATCGCACGGCTTGAACGTCGTCGCATTGGAGGACTTGGACTCAACCGTTCCGACGCAGGACGTGCTTATCTTTTTGACGCCGTATCTGCAGTATTTCGCCAAACCGTTCCAAATTCAAAACATGTCGCCGAAAACGTTGCTCGCATACATTCCATACGCTTACGATTCGTCGGCTCACGTAAAATCGTTTTACAGCCAAATGCTCATTCTCGTGGCGTGGAGAATATTTTTCTCGTCGACAATCACGTTCGACCTGTACAAGGAAAAAGCACTTATCGGAGCACCTGGCGGCGTCTACAGCGGCTACCCGCGCATGGACGTATTTTTCAAGGAAGATGTTCAATTTGCGTTCGATTGGAAGATGGCTCAACCCGACGCGAAAAAAATTATCTGGGCACCGCACCATTCAATCGGCACCGCAACGTCAATCGTTTACGCAACGTTCCAATGGAATTTCGAGTTCATGTACGAATTCGCCAAAAATCATCCGGAAACGTCGTGGGTCGTCAAGCCGCACCCGTGGTTGCTTTATTCCGCCGTCACTGAAGGCGTCTTCGAGTCCGCAGAAGCTTTCGAGGCATATCTGCAGGCGTGGAATGACCTTCCCAACGCTAAAGTCGTTATCGGCGGCTACTATCAAGACATCTTCGCAACGTCCGACGCCATGATTCACGACTGCGGCTCGTTCATTGCCGAATATCAATACGTCGATAAGCCGATGATTTATCTGACGCGCGACACTCAAAAGCATAACAAACTCGGCACCGAAATTTTGAACGTCTCTTACTGCGTCGACGGTCAAAATTTGGAAGAGCTCGCCGCGACGATTCAACAGGTCATAATCGACGGCGACGACTACAACGCCGAAGCTCGCAAGGAACTTTTCGACATGTACCTTAACTATCCGCAAGCCAACGGCATGCTCGCAAGCGAATTCATTTTCAAGACCATTGTCGACACGATTGATAATCCGCCCGAATAACGAAGTTACCTTTTGGAGGCTGTTGCTTATGGAAAAAATCGATGTCGTGCTAATCGTCTTGAACAGGAACGTTTTGGAAGACACGCTGAAAATTTTGAACTTCAACAGAATAAATTTAACCGCAATAGTTATGGACAACTTCGACGTGGATTTGTTTCAGCTCGCCGATAAGCCGATGTTCTTTGAGCTCGGCGACGAACAAATTTTGATGGCGTCGATATCAATGCACCAAAAATTCATTAAAGACATCCTCAAAACCGCCAAAAATTATCAGTGGCTGATTTGCGGCTGCGTGAACGGAATCAACGATATTTTCAAGATGAAACGCTATCTGATGGCCAGCGGCGTGCCCGAAAAAAACATCGTCAATTTTGAAGTCGGCTCGCAAATTTCAGCGACGTGGTTGGCGAATCTGCGGCACATTGAGGAGCACGGCGCGGATTTTTTCGCCACGGGCAACGAATACATTCAATCGGGTTTGAACATAAATTTAATTCCGCCTGTTTATGCGAACAAAAACGCCGCTCGCGGCGGTGTCATCCTCGCCGACGCCGATCAAGATTTGCGGCAGGGCTACTTGACCGCTAAACATGTTTTCTCTCACACTAAGCCCGGCACGATTAAATTTGTGCTTATCGGACTCGCGCCGCACACATTTTATTACGACAACGGCAAAGATTTTTTGCACGCGCCGAAAAATTTGCAATACGTCTTCGCCTTGGACAGGGCGTCTTCCGGCGACAAACGCATTATGAAATTGCTTAGCGACGACTTCAAAAAATTTTTCACGACCGTCACCGCCGAACAAGCCGATTTGAATTTCGACGCCGTCAAAGCGACGATAAGCAACGTTCTTTCCGCCGAAGCGATTTCCGATTGGGGCAACGCGCCGAAAGCTTTAGCGGTTGATTCTTTTGACGACAACGTTCAAATTCTCCAAAACTATATCGAGCTGTGCCTTGCTCACGGCGCGCAACCTGTCGGAGTGATTTTCCCGTTCGCATTGGCGACGCGCAAAAATTACAACGCCGAACTTTTGGAAAACTTCAACGAGACAATCCGGCAATTCGAGGAAAATTACAGCTTCACGTGCATTGACCTGTTCGATCTCAAATTGGATTATGATTGTTTTTACGATATGACGCAGCTCAACGAAAAGGGTCGGGCGTTCGCGAATGCGATGATTTCGCTGAAACTTTTTCGCAAGGGTCTTTTGCCGACGGAAAGTTTTTGCGACATGGGTTACGATTATTTCAACAGGTTGGCACGCCGCGCGCCGAAGGACGAATACAACGCGTTGATGGAGCGCGTCTTTAATTTGTCCGCCCGACGAATTGCCGCCAAGAAGAAAATTCGCGTCGCCTTCCTGTTGCTTGAGGCGGCGCAGTGGTGCGGCAAAGATTTATACGAACTTTTTATGAACGATGAGCGTTTGGAGACGACGATATTTTTTTCGCTGGACTTCCACAAAGATATGAACGAACTTGTGCTGAATGATTTTCAGCGCGGCATTGAGCAGTTGCGTTCGCACGGCGTGGAATTCGTCGCCATTGACGACATAAACGCCGAAATTCCCGAACAGGACATTATCGTTTACTTGACGCCGTATCTGGGCTGGATACCGTATGCCTTCCGACTCAAGCGAATCACGGCGAAGACGCTTCTGGTGCACATCCCCTACGCGTTCGATTCGGCACTGCATTTCAAGCCGTTCTACAGCCAAAGTATTTTTTTAGTGGCGTGGAAAATATTTTTCTCGTCCGCCGTGACGTTCGACGTTTACAAAAAATATTCGGTAATCGGAATGCCTCGCGGAGTGTACAGCGGCTACCCGCGCATGGACGTATTCTTCAAGCCCGACGCCGATTTTAAGTTCAATTGGAAGCTTGCACGTCCCGACGCGAAAAAAATCATCTGGGCACCTCACTGGTCAATCGCGGGCATTGCGATAATATATTCAACGTTTCAATGGAATTTCGAGTTCATGTACGAATTCGCGAAGGCACATCCGGAAACGTCGTGGGTCGTCAAGCCGCACCCGATGCTTTTGTATTCGGCGATACAGGAAGGCGTCTTCGCGTCGGTCGAGGGCTTCGAGGCTTATTTCCAAAAGTGGAACGATTTGCCGAACGCGCAGGTTTACACGGGGGCTTACTACCAGGATATTTTCGCGACGTCGACGCGCTGATTCACGATTGCGGCTCGTTTTCGGCGGAATATCAATATGTCGATAAGCCGATGATTTATCTGACTCGCGACACGCAACGTCACAACGAGCTGGGCAAAGCGATTCTGAACGTGTCGTATTTGGTCGACGGTCAAGATTTGGACGCCATTGCCGCGACGATTCAGCGCGTCATAATCGACGGCAACGACGATAAAGCGTCCGCCCGCAGAAAACTTTTCGACAAATACCTAAATTATCCGAAAGTCAACGGAATGCTTGCCGGCGAATTCATTTACAGGAGTATCGTCGACAAACTTAAGGAGGCACCCGAATGATACAAAGTGACAGCTTACCCGCCGAAGAGTTGCTCGCGGAAAAAATCGATGTCGTGCTAATCGTGCTGAACCGCGACGCTTTGGAAGATGTCATAAAAATTTTGAATCTCGACCGCGTGAATTTGGTCAGCATTGTTATGGAAAGAGCACCCGAAGAGCCCGTGCCGCTGTTCTCTGAACCGATGTTTTATCAGCTCGGTGAAACGCAAATTCCTATAAATACGTTCGCTGATGTTCGTTTGCCGATGCGCGACTTCAAAACTGCCGTCTGGCTGATTTGCGGCGGCGCGACGGGTACGGACGACGCTCTTCAAATGAAAAATCTTTTGACGGCGGGCGGCATTCGCGGAGACAACATTTTTAACGTTGAAGTCACGCCGAAAATTTCTGATACGTGGTCGGAAAATCTGCGCCACATTTGCGACAACGGCGCGGATTTTTTCGTGACGGGCAACGAATATGCTCAAGTCGACGTGAATTTTAATTGGTTGCCGACGGTCGGACGCGGCGGAGTCAACCTTGCCGACGCCAATCAAACTTTGCGGCAGGGCTATCGGATTGCAAAACACGTCTTCGAGAACGTCGCGCCCGATACGATTAAGTTCGTGCTTATCGGGATTGAGCCGCGTTCATTCAAACAAAATACCGACACGAATTTTTTGAGCGACACGCGAAATTTGCAGTACGCCGTGACCTTCGGCGACCCGACTGACCGCGACGAATTCTTGTTGAGTTTGCTCAACGACGACTTCAAAAAAATTTTCTCGCCCGATACCGATGACGCCGACATAAATTTTGACGACGTTAAGTTTATGTTCAATCGCACATTTTCCGCCGCGACGATTGACGCGTGGGACGATGACGAGCAAAATTTTTCGCCCGAAAATTTCGACGACAGCCTGCAACTTCTGAACGACTATATCGACCTCAAAGACTATATCGAGCTGTGTCTTGCCAACGGAGCAAAACCCGTCGGAGTGATTTTCCCGTTCGCGCCCGTCGTGCGGAAAAATTTCAACAAAAAATTTTTGTCCGCCTTCCGCAAAATGATTCGTCGACTTGAAGAAAATTACGACTTTATATGTGCGAATATGTTCAATCTCAAAATCAATTACGATTGTTTCTGCGACATGACGCACCTTAACGCACGCGGGCAATCGATTGCAAATGAGATGCTCGCCTTGAAACTTTACGCGGCGGAGCTCATTCCCGCCGAAAATTTCTGCGGCATGGGCTACGATTATTTTTACACCTTGTCCGCCGTCGCGCCGAAAGACGAATACAACGCGCTGATTGATGCCGTCCTTGAGGCGTCCGCCGCAAAAATTCGCCGCAAAGACAAAATTAAGCTTGCGTTCGTTTTGCACGAGCAGACGCAATGGTTCGGTGCCGCGCTGTACAATTTGTTCGCCCGCGACGAACGCTTTGAGACGACGTTTTTCATATGCGCACGCATAACGGGCGCAACCAAAAACAAGCTCTTCGAGCGAGATTTTTGGCGCAGCGTCGAACAATTCAATACGTGCGTTTCGTGCGTATTTGTTCCCGAAGGTCGGAATACATACATCCCGCCGCAAGACGTGCTGATTTATCTGACGCCGTTTCCGAGCACGTTGCCTTTTGCTCTGCGTGCCGAAAATTTTTCGGCGGAATGTTTGATTGCACATATTCCTTTCGCGTTCGATATATCGATACGTTCAAAAGAATATTACAACAGGCGCATGTTTCGCGTCGCGTGGAAGGTATTTTTTTCGTCGGTTTGCGGGCTTGAAATGTACGCCAAAAAAAATTCCGTAGGGATGCCGCGCGGAGTTTTCAGCGGTTATCCCAAAATGGACGTATTTTTCAATCGTAACGCGCAATTTATGTTCGATTGGAAGATGACGCGTCCCGACGCCAAGAAAATCATTTGGGCACCGCATTGGTCGATATCAAGCGACGTAAAGTATTCAACGTTCCAATGGAATTTCGAGTTCATGTACGAATTCGCCAAAACTCACCCCGAAACATCGTGGGTCGTCAAGCCTCACCCCGGTCTGTTCGCGGCGGCTGTCGAAGAAAATGTTTTCGAGTCCGTCGCGGATTTTGAAAAGTATCTGCGGGCGTGGAATGACCTTCCCAATGCGCAAGTCGTCGTCGGGGCTTACTACGAAGACATTTTCGCCACGTCGGACGGCATGATTCACGACAGCGACACTTTCATTGCGGAATATCAATACGTCGACAAGCCCATGATTTTTTTGACGCGCGACACGCAACGCTTCAATGAGCTCGGCAAAAAAATTCTTCGGGCATCGTATCTCGTTGACGGGCAAGACTTCGACGCCATTGCCGAAACGATTCAGCGCGTTTTCATTGACGGCGACGATTACAAAGCCGTCGAGCGCAAAGAAGTTTTCGACAAATACCTGAATTACCCGAAAGCTTGCGGCATGTTGGCGAGCGAATTTATTTACGGGAACATTGCCGACGGGCTTAAGGAGGTATCCGAATGACGCACGATGACAAATTAATTGACGATACGCCGCTTGCAGAAAATATTCAGCCGCCGCAGGACGACGGCTCATCCGACGACGATACGCCGCTTGAGGAAAATATTCAGCCGCCGCAGGACGACAGCTCATCTGACGACGGTACGCCGCTTGCAGAAGATATTCAGCCGCCGCAAGATGACAGCGACAGCTCGTCCGCCGAAGATTTGAGCGATTCATCCGCCGAAGAGTTGCCCGTAAAAAAAATCCGTGCCGTACTTGTCGCCTTCAGCCGTGACAATTTGGAAGACGCCATAAAAAATTTGAATCTTGACCGCGTAAATTTGACGCTGATAGTGGCGGACGGCTACCGTGAAAATTTTTTTGAGCTCGGCGACGATAAAATTCCCGTGGCGACTTTTGAAACGATTCTTTCGACCGTGAGCAAGTATAAAAAATTTGTCTGGTTGCTTTGCGACGGCGTGAACTCGAACAATCTGCTCAAGCTGAAAAAAATTTTGACGACGGGCGACGTTCCCGAAAAAAACATCGTCAATTTTAATGTCGCTCCGAAACTTTCCGAAACGTGGCTGGCGAATTTGCGCCACATTGAGGAACACGGCGCGGATTTTTTTGTTACGGGCAACGAATACACTCAAGCCGGCGTGAATCTGAATTTGATTCCAAGCGGCGGGCAAGGCGGCGTCATTCTTGCCGACGCAAATCAAACGTTGCAACAGAGCTACTTGACGGCAAAACACATCTTTGAACACGTTGCGCCCGACACGATTAAATTTGTGCTTATCGGGCTCATGCCGCATTCGATTCGCTACGACAGTGCCACAAACTTTTTGAACGCACATAAAAATTTGCAATACGATTTGCTTTTTGACAAGCTGACTGCCCGCGACGAATACATTATGAATTTGTTCAACGACGACTTCCAAAATGTTTTCGAGACCGTCACCGACGAGCAAGTCGACGTAAATTTTGACGGCATCCGCGCGGCGCGCAAGAAAGAAGTTCCCGCGAAGGTAATAGCCGCTTGGCAGGACGTCGCGAAATTTTTTGCGCCCGACGACGCCGATAATAACGTTCAAATCCTCAAAGATTATGTCGCGCTCAAAAATTACATAAATCTGTGCATTGCCAACGGTGCTCAACCAATCGGCGTGATTTTCCCGTTCGCGCCCGCCGTCAGAAAAAAATTCGACCGCAAAATTTTAGCCGCCTTCCGCAAAATGATTCGGCGGCTGGAGGTCAGTCACGGCTTCACGTGTTTGGATATGTTCGAGTTCAACATAAGTTATGATTGTTTTTGTGACACGACGCACCTGAATGAAATCGGTCAAGCGTATGTAAATTCTTTGATAGCCTTGAAACTTTGGCAGTTGGATTTAATTCCGACGGATGGTTTCTGCGATATGACTTACGATTATTTCAACAGGATAGCACGTCGCGCTCCGAAGAACGAATACAACGCGTTGATTGATGCCGTTCTTGAGGCGTCCGCAAAACGAATTGCCGCCAAGAAAAAAATTCGCGTCGCCTTCCTGCTGCTTGAGGCGGCGCAGTGGTGCGGCAAAGATTTATACGAACTTTTTATGAACGATGAGCGTTTGGAGACGACGATATTTTTTTCGCTGGACTTCCACAAAGATATGAACGAACTTGTGCTGAACGACTTTCAGCGCGGCGCGGAACAGTTACGTTCGCACGGCGTGGAATTCGTCGCCATTGACGACATAAACGCCGAAATTCCCGAACAGGACATTATCGTTTACCTGACGCCGTATTTGGGCTGGATACCGTATGCCTTCCGACTCAAGCGAATCACGGCGAAGACGCTTCTGGTGCACATTCCCTACGCGTTCGATTCGGCACTGCATTTTAAGCCGTTCTACAGCCAAAGTATTTTTTTAGTGGCGTGGAAAATATTTTTCTCGTCCGCCGTGACGTTCGACGTCTACAAAAAATATTCTGTAATCGGAATGCCTCGCGGAGTGTACAGCGGCTACCCGCGCATGGACGTATTTTTCAAGCAGAATGTTCGATTTACGTTCGATTGGAAGATGGCTCAACCCGACGCGAAAAAAATTATCTGGGCACCGCACTGGTCAATCGCGGGCATTGCGATAATATATTCAACGTTTCAATGGAATTTCGAGTTCATGTACGAATTCGCGAAGGCACATCCGGAAACGTCGTGGGTCGTCAAGCCGCACCCGATGCTTTTGTATTCGGCGATACAGGAAGGCGTCTTCG
>JADEZP010000082.1 GCA_015206805.1 Quinella sp. 1Q7
GCCGCCCGCGTTTTTCATGAGGATAATTTTCGCAAGCAGATCGGCGAACGCGCCTTCAGTTTTGCGACGAATCTCACGGGACAATTTGCGCCGCGCCGTCAAGCCCGTGCATTGCCTGAATTTGAGTCCCATGTTGTTGCCGTCGACGTGAACAATCGCGAAATAATTTTCGCCTTCGCGTTGACCGAGTTTGTCAACTTCCGTCGGGAAATCGAAATCGGTTTGCGGGTCGAAGTTTTTCAGCGCAAAAATTTTCTCGAAACGATCGCGCAAATTCCTGTTGGCATCTTCGGCGAACTTTGCTTTAACCGCGACTTCCTGCGAATAAAAGCGCACGTCGCGTTCGGGCTTGCGAATCACGCCGCGTGTGTCGCAGAAATTTGCCGCCTCGCCGTTTACTTCACAGCTTAAAGTCAAGCCGCTGTAAGGCACGTTTACTGCGGGGAATATTTTATTCCGATTGTCTTTGAGCTTGAGATACAACGCGTCGATTTGGTCTTGGTTGAGTTTGTCGCCGTCCAATTCCAAATTGCCGGTTGCCGCGCCGACTTTCAAGCCGGGACGTTTGGTCAGAAGCGCGCACGTAAAATTTTTGACGACCTCGATGCATTTGTCCGCCTGCGACGAATCGAAAAGCAACAGCGCATTGCCGCCGCCGACATACGCCACGCAACAAGACTTCATGTCGTCCCACGGTTTGGCCTCGTCCTTCGTCGGGTTCCATGCGTCGTCGTCCGCCGAAAATTTTTCGTCGGGGAACATTTTTGTCAACACGTCGGAAATCAGCACGTCGAAAAAAATTCTGTCGACGATGTAAGACGCGCCGACGTTCGTGCGGAGCCTGTCGCCCGAATAAATGTATCGCTGAATGCTTCGCGTGTCGAACAGCAACGCTTTGAAAGTTCTTCGCGCCATAAGTTCACCTCCCGCCGATATTATGACGCATTATCGAACATTTTTCAAGAAAAAAGTGTTACGCTCATTTTGTCGAAGTCGCAAAATTTTTCATGTGAACTTCACCGCTTGCCAAGAAGAAAGCTTTTGTGTTACATTGCCGAAAAAATTTTGGTGAGTTGAATTTTTATGCGTTATATCATCTGCTATGATATTCCTGACGACAAAACACGCGGCAATATCGTCAATTACCTTGAAGGATTCGCGTGGCGCGTTCAATACAGCGTCTTCAGTTGTCGGCTTGACAGAGCGCAGGCGGCTCTCGTGTGGAAAGATTTGTTGGCAATCTCAGACGCCACTGAAGGCAATTCCGTTTTGATGGTGCCGCTTTGCAAAGCCTGCGAAAAAAATTTGCAACTGTCCGCCAAACCGTTGGAAGTGGAAAAAGGTTTTCTCGTCGTGTGAGGTGAAATTTTTTGGGCGTGTTGTATCTTCTCTCGTCGGGCTGTTCGGCTCACAAGGCAGGACCGCGCATCGTCGTCGAAAAAAATTCCGAACTCTTCGGTCGCCTGCCCGTTCGTTCCATTGACGGCGTCGTTGTGGGGCGCAATGCTCAAGTTTCGACTCAAACAATCTTTGAGCTTATGGAATTGCACATCCCGATTTTTTACATCGACAGCTGCGGAAAAATTATCGGGCATTTCGTCAACGAAAAATTATCGACGACGCGATTACTTCGTCAGCTCGAAATTTTCCGTGACAAAGACAGGCAACTTGAATTGTCGCGGGAAGTCGTCACCGAAAAAATCTTCAATCAACGCGACTTGCTCAAACGCTACGAAAAAACCGTCGGCAGCGAAAAACTCGACGGCACCACAAAAAAATTGAAGCAGACTGCCGATAAACTCTCCGAATGTCGGACGCTCGACGAATTGCGCGGCGCGGAAGGTATCGCCTCAAAAATTTATTTCGCGACTTTTGCCGACTTGCTCGACCAAAGCCGTTGGAAGTGGAATGAACGTTCGCAACATCCCGCACGCGATCCCGTCAATGCTCTGCTCAATTACGGCTATGCTTTCTTGGAACGCGAAGTTCGCATCGCCGCTGCCCTGAACGGTCTCGACGCTCGAATTGGCTTTTTTCACTCAAACGACGGCAGAAAAGATTCGCTGATTTTCGATCTGATGGAATTTTTCCGACAACCCGTCATCGACCGCTTTATCTTGACTTTGCTCAACAAGAAGATGATTCAGCCGGAGCAGTTCTCTTCAACGCCCGCCGAATGCCGCTTGACCGCCGACGGACGCATTGTTTTTTGCACTCGCTACGAAGAATATATGGCAAAGGTTTATCGCGAATACGGCGACAAAAATTCCCGCGATATGATTTTTGAGCGCGTCAAAAAATTTTCCGCCTGCCTCAAACGCTGAAATTTTTTCTTGCATTTCGGCGGAAAGTGTGGTACAAGTTTGCCGTATCAAAATTTTGGAAAGTGTTTCGAGCTTACGCAGTGACGCCGTTTTTGCCAAACATTTTCCGAAACGAAAGGAGCGCGCCAACTCAACAAACTCAGAACTTTTATGGAACTCAACTGATAATTTTTTAGGAGAACGCAATCGAACAGCGGGCTTTTCCAAAACACTTTCCAAAAGCCCGAATTTCGTGGCGTTGCGACGCCAATTTTTAGGGCTACTGTCGCGCATGCCTCCATACCGGAAAGGCAATTAGGAATGCGAAATGCGTACTGCGCAATGAAACAACCGACACGCAAAATAATTACGCATTAAGCATTACGAATTACGCATTGATTTTTTTGGGGAGGTTTTCTGATGAACAAGAAAAACATTCGCGACATCGACCTGAAGGGCAAAAAAGTTTTCCTGCGCGTCGACTACAACGTCCCGATGGACGAAAACCAGAACATCACCAACACCAAGCGCATTGACGCGACGATCCCGACGCTCAACTATCTGCTCGAACAGGGCGCGGCCATCATCATCGGTTGCCATCTCGGACGTCCTACCGAAGCTCGCGAACCGAAATTCTCCACGAAACCCATAGCGAAGAAACTCGCCGAAATCCTCGGCAAACCCGTCAAATGGGCGGAAGACTGCATCGGCGAACCCGCGGAAAAAGCCGCCGCCGAACTTCAGCCGGGCGAAATTCTTTTGCTTGAGAACCTTCGCTATCACAAAGAAGAAAAGAAAAACAATCCGAAATTCGCGAAACAACTTGCCGCACTTGCCGACATCGCCGTCAATGACGCGTTCGGCATGGCTCACCGCGCACACGCCTCGAACGTCGGCATTACGCATTTCCTCGAAACCGCGTCGGGCTTCCTCATGGAAAAAGAAATCAACTACATCGGCAAGACGCTTGAGGCTCCGCAACGTCCGTTCGTCGGCATTATCGGCGGCGCGAAAGTTTCCGACAAAATCGGCGTTATCAGCAACATGATTGACAAAGTCGACACGATTATTATCGGCGGCGGTATGGCTCACACCTTCGACAAAGCGAAAGGCTACGAAGTCGGCACCTCGCTCCTTGAGGCTGATAAAGTTGAGCTCGCGAAGTCCCTGCTTGAAAAAGCGGCGGCTAAAGGCGTCAAAGTTGTCCTGCCCGTCGACATCGTCGTTGCCAACAAATTCGCGGCTGATGCCGAATATAAAACCGTCCCCGTCGATCAGTGCCCCGCCGATTGGATGGGTCTCGACAGCGGCGAAGAAACTTCCAAAGAGTACGTCAAAGCTCTCGAAGGCGCGAAAACCATTATCTGGAACGGACCTATGGGCGTCTTTGAATTTGACAACTTCGCGAAAGGCACGCTCGCCGTTGCCCGCGCTGTTGCCGAAGCGACCGAAAAGGGCGCAATTTCAATCGTCGGCGGCGGCGACTCCATTGCCGCGCTCAAAAAGACCGGCTTGGCTGACAAAATTTCGCACATCTCCACCGGCGGCGGCGCAACTCTCGAATACCTCGAAGGCAAAGTTCTGCCCGGCATTGACGCGATTGACGGCGTCGGACGCACCCCGATTATCGCGGGCAACTGGAAGATGAACAACACCATTAAACAGGGCGTCGCGCTCGTCGAAGAGCTCATTCCGCTCGTCAAAGACGCTCAATGCCGCGTCGTCGTCGCCCCGACCGCAACCGCGCTTGCCGCCGTCGCGAAGGCTGTCAAATCCACGAACATTCACGTTGCCGCGCAGAACGTCCACTGGGAAGCTAAAGGCGCATACACGGGCGAAATTTCCACGGGCATGCTGAACGAAATTAACGTTGATTATGTCATTCTCGGTCACAGCGAACGCCGCGACTACTTCGGCGAAACCGACGAAGGCGTCAACAAACGCGCTAAAGCCGCCTTCAACGCGGGCATCACTCCGATTATCTGCTGCGGCGAGCCGCTTGAAATTCGCGAAGCGGGCACTTACATTGAACACGTCGTCGGACAAATCGACAAAGACCTTGACGGATTCAAACCCGCCGAAGTCAAGAAACTTGTCATTGCTTACGAGCCGATTTGGGCTATCGGCACGGGCAAAACCGCGACCTTCGAGCAGGCGGAAGAAGTTTGCAAAGCTATCCGCGAAGCCGTCGCCAAGAAGTTCGGTCAAGACGCCGCAGACGCCATCCGCATTCAATACGGCGGCTCCGTCAAACCCGCGACGATTAAAGACCTCATGCAACAACCCAACGTCGACGGCGCACTTGTCGGCGGCGCAAGCCTCAAAGCTCCCGACTTCAGCGCGATTGTCAATTTCTAAGCGAATCTTTTTGCTTGACTAAGTAACGGTAAGTTAAGCCGCCTCTGTTCGTGACATTGGCGGCTTTTCTTACAATGCAGAGGAATTCGCCATGAAAAAGTTTTTCTTCGCGATGATGTTCGCCGTGTTAACGGTTGCAAGTACCTGCGCGGCGGCTGACGTTTGGATTGAGCATTGGCAGGCGGACGGCATCGACATTTACGCGGCTGACGATTCAATCAAAGGCGACGTGTCACAAAGCGACGATAAATATTTCACCGTGTCGACAAAATTTGTCAAGCGCGGCGAAGTTCAACACGTCGTCAAGTGGACGTTCAGCAAATATCAAAGCGACATGTGGCGTTACGAAACCTCGGGAATGGACGGTACGCACACAACCGTTGTTATCCCGCGCAACCCGCTGTTCGAGTTCTGCATGAACAAATTGCGCCGGTCTTACCGCATAACTGACGACGGCGGCATAAGCTATTACTATTGATTCGCACGCAGGAGGCAACACATGGATTATTGGCTTCACAGAGTTTTTTCGCAAGAGCCCGAAATTTCCGTGCCACTGCTTGAGCGCGGAATTCTGACAATCGGCTTTAATGATGTTTCCGAGCCGAAGACACTTGCCGCCCCCGACATTGACGCGCTAAAAAATATTTTGGCGAATTGTTACGGTTGGACAGGCAAAAAGCTTGAACAACATGCGGGAGTTCTTTGGCGGTTCCTGCACGAATTCAAGGTCGGCGATTTTGTCGTCGTGCCCACGCCGCGAGCCGTTGCCTTCGGGATTTTCGAGATTCTGGAGACAGCAAAACTGATTGACGCCTTGCTGCCCGATAAGCTGAAAAATTTGGGCGTGAGCTTGATTAACGGACAAGGAATTGTACGCAACGGCAAAGAAATCAACTTGGGCTTTTTTATCAAAGTACGCGCCGTGACAAATTACGACTCATCGCCCTTCGTGCCGTGCGACGACAAATTTTTGTCGCCGATTTTGAGCGGCAAAGGTTCGCTTACCAACATAAGTTTGAACGCATTATAAATTCAAAGGAGAGTGCAACGAATGGCAACAATCAAACACGCACCGATTTGCTTAATCATCATGGACGGTTGGGGTATCGGCAACGAGACCGATAAATTCAACGCGATTCAAGTCGGCAACACGCCCGTCCTCGACGAGCTGACCAAAAAATATCCCAACGCGCAACTTCAGGCGTCGGGCGAATATGTCGGACTTCCCGACGGGCAAATGGGCAACTCCGAAGTCGGGCACATGAACATCGGCGCGGGCAGAATCATCTATCAGCCGTTGACGAAAATTACAAAGGCGATTCGTGACGGCGACTTCTTCGAGAACAAAGCACTTGTCGGCGTCATTGACAAGGTTACGGCTTCAGGCGGCGCGCTCCACCTGTTCGGACTCGTTTCGCCCGGCGGCGTCCACAGTCACACCGAGCACCTTTACGGACTGCTTCAGCTTGCCAAGAAAAAAGGCGTCGCGAAAGTTTACGTGCACTGCTTCCTTGACGGACGCGACGTGCCGCCCAGCTCCGCCGCAGAATATCTTGCCGAGCTTGAGACTAAAATCAAGGAGATCGGCGCGGGACAGATTGCGACAATCAGCGGTCGTTACTACGCAATGGACCGCGATAAACGTTGGGACCGCGTGCAGAAAGCTTACGACGCCATTGCCAAAGCCGACGCGCCGAAAAAAGCTTCCTCCGACGTGGCGATTAAAGATTCTTACGACGCGAAGGTCACCGACGAATTTGTCAATCCCGTCGTTATCGGCGACTACGCGGGTATTGCGAAGGCTGACGGAATTATTTTCTTCAACTTCCGCCCCGACCGCGCACGCGAACTCACGCACGCATTCACGGACAAAACTTTTGACGGCTTCCCGCGCGTCGAAGAGATTGTCGGAATTCCTTTCGCGACGATGACGCAATACGAAGAGGGCTTGAACGTCGACGTTGCTTATCCGCCCGAAAGCGTCAAGAACGGACTTGGCGAGACAATCAGCAAGGCGGGACTTGCCCAGCTCCGTATCGCCGAGACTGAAAAATATGCGCACGTGACGTTCTTCTTTAATGGCGGCGTCGAGGAACCTTACGCGGGCGAAGACCGTATCCTTGTGCCGAGCCCGAAGGTTGCGACTTATGACCTCAAGCCCGAAATGAGCGCGCCGACAGTCACGCTGAAAGTTGCCGAGGCGATTCTCTCCGAGAAATACGACTTCATTATCCTCAACTTCGCGAACGGCGACATGGTCGGGCACACGGGCGTTATGAAGGCTGCTGTTCAAGCCGTCGAGACCGTTGACGTTTGCGTCGGAATTTTCGTCGCGTGCATGAATAAAATCGGCGGCGAAGTCGTCATTATCGCTGACCACGGCAACGCCGACCAAATGTTCGATTACAAGCTTAAGGAGCCGTTCACTGCGCACACGACCAATCCCGTGCCGATTATCGTCGTGTCTGACCGCGTTGCCTCCGTCAAAGACGGCGCGCTGTGCGACGTGGCACCGACACTCCTCACGCTTGCCGGTATGGAAATTCCTGTCGAAATGACGGGCAAACCGCTTGTCACCATGAAATAAATTTCCGTTGCGATAAAAAATTTCTCGATAAAATTTTTCGGGCGACGATTCGTCTTGTTGAGTCGTCGCCCAATTTTTTTGGGAGGCGAAAATTTTTGGCGGACATAGATTGGAGCGAACATTACATCAGGCGCGGCGACCCGTCCAAGCCGACGTATTACATCATTCGGCAAAAGGTGCAGGTTGGACTTTTTGCGCTGTACAAAATTTTTGCAAGTCACATAGCTTACGCGCTGACGAACGGTTGGATTCCCGTCGTCGACCTGCAAAATTATCCGAATGCTTACTTGCCGCCCGAAAAACTCGGCATGGAGAACGCATGGGAATATTATTTTGAGCAGCCGTTTCACATCGGGCTTGAGCAAGCTTACAACGGCGACAATATCATTTTGAGCAGAGGCGAAGTGGTTTATCCGATGCCGTATGAAGTGATGGTATTCCTTGAAAATCGTTACGGCATCTTGAGCGAATGGCGCATGCTCGTCAAACTCGGCTTGCTCAAGGTAAAGCCCGCGCTCGTTAGGGAAGCTTTGTCCATACGCAAAGAATTGTTCGCGCCCGATGAACGCGTGCTCGGCGTGCACCTGCGCGGCACCGATTACAATACGATGAGACCGTACAATCACCCGATTCAGCCGCCCGTCGAATTCGCCGTGAGTAAAACTGTCGAACTGCTCCCCGACTGGAATTGCGACAAAATTTTTTTGGCGACCGAAGACGAATCCATTGCGGATATTTTCAAGGACTTTTTCAAGGAAAATTGCGTGACGCTCGACAGAGCTTATATCGATTACAAAGACGGCGATTGGATAACTTCGCAACGCATCGACAGGGCGAACGATCACTTCCTGCAAGGCAAAGAATATCTTATGGAAATAATTTTGCTGTCGACGTGCACGTCGTTTATCGGGTCGCGGAATTCGGGCTCGGTCGGCGTGATGATGTTTGCGGACAAATTTGAGCACACGTATTTTTTCAATCTGGGCAGATACGGCATGGTTACTCTCGATTAACGGAGGTGTTAATCATGAAAAAAATTATTCGCGACCTTGACGATGCTGATGTGCCTGTTGACGGCTTCGACGGCTTTTTCGGCAAAAGATTCCGCCGCCGAACAGCGTTGGCAAATGATGTTTGCGGACAAATTTGAGCACACGTATTTTTTCAATCCGGGCAGATACGGCATGGTTACTCTCGATTAACGGAGGTGTTAATCATGAAAAAATTTATCGCGGCGTTGACGGTGCTGGTGTGCCTGTTGACGGCTTCGACGGCTTTTGCGGCAAAAGATTCCGCCGCCGAACAGCGTTGGCAAATCGACCAACTGTCCGCCAAAACTCTCGACAAGCTCTACGCCAAATATCCGCACGCCCGCCGCGTCATTGAGAATTGTTACGCGTGGGCGACGCTGTCGAATTCGGGCGTGAAGGTGCTGTTTATCGGCTCAAGTCACGGGCGCGGCGTTGCCGTCAACAATCAGACGGGCGAACGCGTCTATCTGCGCATGAAAGAACTTTCGGCGGGCTTGGGTCTCGGCGCGAAGGAATACAATTTGATTTTCCTGCTCAACACGCCCGACGCGTGGGAAAATTTCATCGTCGGCAAAACTCGTTTCGGCGCAAGTGCGGAGGCGTCGGCAGATGACGGTTACAGCGGCGGCACGATTGAAGGCGCGGAATACGTCGCACCGAGCGTTTGGGTCTTCCAGATGACGACGAAGGGTCTTGCGCTTGAGGCGACTCTCAAGGGCACCAAAATTTACAAGGACAAAAAACTCAACAGCTGATTCGGAGGCTACGACATGATTCACGCACGCATTGAAAACGGCGAAGTCATTCCGCTTACCGAAGACGACCGCCGCGAATTGGAACGCTTTTTCCCCGACGGCAATGTTCAACTTAATTCCGACAACTGTCCCGAACTCGCCGCCGAAATTGAACGACAATCTGCTCTGCTCTTGGCGCAAAATAAGACGGCTTACGAGGCTTTGGCTCGTTATGATTAATCTGTTGCTCAAAAATATTTTCACGTTCCACAAGCAACTTGATGCCGGCAGAGAAATTTTAAATCACGGCTTAATCGAATCGGCTGTAAATGCGCCGTTTCAAACATTCGGCGGACAAAGTCTGTATCCGACAATTTTTGACAAAGCTGCGCAACTCGGTTTCGGGCTCACAAAAAATCACGGCTTTGCGGACGGCAATAAACGCGTCGCTCTCCACGCCATGGAACTACTTTTGCTTTTGAACGGCATAAAATTGACTTGCTCACAAGAGGCACGCGTGAACATAATGATGAGCGTTGCAAGCGGTAAATGTTCAGCCGCTCAATTAAAAATTGGTTGCTTTCAAATTCGGAACGTTTCCCGTCCGTTATCGTAAGCGGAACAATCACCATAAAAAATGCCGACTGATAAAAAATTTTATCCTGCCCAAAATTTGCGGCGGGATTTTTTGTTGCGGCAACGAAAATTTATCGCGGGAGGTGCCGAACTTGAGAGATGAATTGGATTTAACGCATTACATACAGAATCGGTTGGAGGCTGTCGAAATTTTTTCCGACATGCAGTCAAGTCGAAACGTCGAACTCGACAACGCATTGCGCACGGCGTCGAAGGCTCATAACGGCAAGCGCGGCTACCCCGACCATATCGCGCTGGTTGAAGATTTCGTGCTTGTCATGGAGGATAAATCCGACCGCTTGAAGCTCGTCCTGCGCGACGGCGGCGAACTTTCCCGCACCGTCGACGCCACGCAAAATTACGCGCTAAACGGCGCACTTCACTACGCGCTGAAAATTATCGACGGCACGCGCTACAAAAAAGTTTTCGCCTTCGGCAACGCCGGCGACCGTAAACATCACATCATACAGCCGATTTTCATCGACGCCGACAAAAATATCACGGAGTTGCCGCCCGTCGACACGTTCAAAAATTTTACGGCGGAAAACATCGACGCCTACTATCGCCGCATGGTGCTCAAGGAAATTCCGCCCGAAGAGCTTGAGCTCAAAAAAATTCTTCGCCGCGCAGAACTTCTGCATGAACACTTGCGCAATTACGGTCAGCTCGGAGAGGACGAAAAGCCGCTCGTCGTATCGGCGATTCTGCTTGCGCTTGCCGAAGGAAAAAATTTCAGCGTCGACAGACTCACGGGCGACACCTTCGACACCGACGGAGCAAAACTTTTCGACAAGGTCAAAGTCCACTTGAGCCGCGCCAACGTCCGCCCCGAAGTCAAGAAGGAGCGCGTCTTAAGTCAGTTCCGCCTGATTAAAGACCGCCCGATACTCAACGCCGTAAATCGCACGCTCGGCAAGACGCCGCTGAAATTTTTCACGGAGTTTATCGCCGACAAAATTTATGACGCTGTCGTCAACAACTCGGCGGAAGATTATCTCGGCAGGTTCTACGGCGAATTCATCAGCTACAGCGGCGGCGACGGGCAAAGTCTCGGCGTCGTGCTCACCCCGCGACATATCACCGAACTTTTTTGCGAACTCGTCGACCTCAAGCCCGACGATACCGTTTTCGACCCGTGCTGCGGGACGGGAAGTTTTCTTATCGCCGCAATGAGCCGTATGCTTGCCGACGCCGACGAACTTCAGCGCAAACTTATCAAGCAACGGCAAATTCACGGCATCGAGGCGCGAGAAGATATGTTTTCAATCGCGACGACCAACATGATTCTGCGCGGCGACGGGCAAAGCAATTTAATCTGCGGCGACTTTTTTGCGCACGAGGCGGACACTTTGCAAGCCGAACTTTGCGCGACGGTCGGCATGATGAATCCGCCCTACAGTCAAGCCAAAAATGCCGCGACTGCTCACCTGTCCGAATTGCGCTTCGTGAATCACCTGCTGAACTCCGTCGTCAAAGGCGGGCGCGTCTCCGTGATTGTGCCCGTATCCGCAATGATCGGCAAAAATCGCGACGATAAGCGCGTCAAGGGCGACATCCTCCGCGCTCACACGTTGGAAGGCGTCATCAGCCTCAACAAGAACACGTTCTATCGGATTGGCGTCGTGCCGTGTATCGCGGTCTTCACGGCGGGCGAGCCGCATCCCGACTCCAAACGCGTCAAGTTTATCAACTTCGAGGACGACGGCTTCGAGGTCAAAAAGCACGTCGGGCTTGTCGAGACTGAACGCGCCAAGGACAAAAAATCTTATCTGCTGGACTGTTGGCGCGGCAAAATCACCGACGCGCCCAGCAAGTTCATGGTCGAAACGACGATTGAGCCCGCCGACGAGTGGGTGCATTCGTTTTACTACTACAACGACGAATTGCCCGCCGCCGAAGATTTTTCCGACAGCGTCGCCGATTATTTGACGTTTGAATTCAACATGATTGCTCACGGGCGCGAATATCTTTTCGGGCGCAAAAAAAAAATCCCGCCGCTGACTGAACCGCCGCCCCTTGCCGACAAAACGTGGCGCGAATTTTTGTTTGAAGATATTTTTATCATTCGACGCGGCGAGCCACTTTACAAGCAATATATGCAACGCGGAAATATTCCTTACGTCAGCGCGTCGTCAGTGAACAATGGCGTTTCAGAACAGGTGTTCATAAAAATTGAATAGTGATATAGTAGATACATTATGAGAAAAAAATACGAAACAGACTTAACGGACGAGCAATGGGACGTTATCGCGCCTTTGTTCGTCAACATGCGAAAACGCAAATGGGATAAACGCGAATTGGTCAATGCGGTGTTGTATCTGGTGAAAACGGGCTGTCAGTGGCGTAATTTACCGCACGATTTCCCACCAGTCTTTACCGTGCACAGCTTTTATCGTCGTGCTCGCCTTAACGGACTTTGGGACAAAATCCTCGAACACCTCGTTAAGCTGACGCGTCAAAGAGCAGGCTTAAGCGAAGAACCGACCCAAGCATTAATTGACTCTCAAAGCGTAAAAACGACCGGTGCCGTCGAGCAAAAAGGCTTTGACGCGGGAAAAAAACGAAAGGAGTAAAACGGCAAATCGTCACCGACGAGACCGGTTGTCTTTTATCAGTCGTGATTCACAAAGCAAATTTGCACGACACAAAAAT
>JADEZP010000083.1 GCA_015206805.1 Quinella sp. 1Q7
TGCACAACGGAATTGAGTACGCCGACATGCAGTTGATTGCCGAAAGTTATCTGCTGTTGAAGTTCGTCGGCGGCTTGAGCAACGAAAAAATTTCCGAGACCTTCGCGGCGTGGAACGGCGGCGAGCTGAAAAGTTTTCTTATCGGCATAACGGCGGACATCTTCGCGACGGCTGACACTGACGGCGGCGAACTTGTCGACAAAATTTTGGACAGCGCGGGTCAAAAGGGTACGGGGCGTTGGACGAGCATTCAATCGCTCAAGCAGGGCGTCAACAGCTCAATCATAACCGCCGCCTGCAATGCCCGCGTGATGTCGAATCTTTTGGCGCAACGTCGTCAAATGGCGCAAGCATTGCCGCACGCGGTTGAAGTCGTCGCCGATAAAAATTTCGTCGAGTCGGTGCGCCGCAGTCTTTACGTCGGCAAAATCGCCGCTTACGCACAAGGCTTCGCGCTGTATCGTTCGGCGTCGGAAGTTTTCGGCTGGAACTTGGACTTCGGCAAAATCGCCGCGATTTTCCGCGCAGGTTGCATAATTCAGGCGGACTTCCTCAATCGAATCACGGACGCTTACAAAAAAAATCCCGCGCTCAAAAATTTGATGGCGGACGAATTTTTCTGCGACAAGGTGCGGACGAATCTGCCTGCCCTGCGCGAAGTCGTGAGCGTCGCAATTCGGAGCGGCGTGGCAATTCCCGCGCTGACAAATGCCGTTGAATACATCGACAGCCTGCGCGGCGAACATCTGGGCGCGAATTTGATTCAGGCGCAACGCGATTATTTCGGTGCGCACACCTTCAAACGCATTGACCGCGACGGCACGTTTCATCACGCGTGGCAATCGACGTTGAGCTGAATCAGTTGAGCGATTGGAGGCCGCACATGGATGTGCGGCCGTCGACCGCCGCCGTTAGAAAACGTGACGTTTTCGTAGGCGGCGCGGCTTTCTTTGCTACTTTCTTTCGCCGCCGAAAGAAAGTAGATTCAATACACAAAATTTAATTCAAACGTCACGGACGGCGCACCGCCGCAATTTGACGACAGCCGCTCATGATTTGCGCAACGAAAAATCCCCTTCGCGGTGAAGGGGATTTTTCTATGTCCGTAAATAATTTTCAGCTTTGGTGCCGAAGGCCGGACTCGAACCGGCACGTGGTTGCCCACGGCAGATTTTGAGTCTGCTGCGTCTGCCAATTCCGCCACTTCGGCACGCGCCACATATTAGCACGCCCGCCGAGTTATGTCAACAAAAACTTTAGGCTTCCACGGCGTAGACGCTGATTTTGCGCTGATAACGACCTTTGCGCTCGAAGGCAACTTTGCCGTCAATTTTCGCGAAAAGCGTATCGTCCTTGCCGCGCCCGACATTCAAGCCGGGGTGGAAGTGCGTGCCGCGTTGACGAACCAAAATGCTGCCCGCCGTGACGACGGTGCCCGCCTGCTCTTTGACGCCGAGACGTTTGGATTCGCTGTCGCGACCGTTGCGCGTGGAGCTGACGCCTTTTTTATGTGCGAAACGCTGTAAATCAAATTGAAACTCCATTATGTTTCACCTCCGAGAGAATTTTCTCTGACGCTGATAATGTGCGGAGCTTGCTTTTCAAGTTCAAGCAGACCGATTAGCATTGTTTGGAAGACGGCTTCGGTTACGTCGTCGGGCGAATTTTTCAGCCGCATTGCAAAGCGCGTGCCGCCCGTCAAAGATACCACGTCGCGCTTGAGAAAATTTTTCAGGCAAGCGAACGCCGACTTAACCAAAATCCACGTGCCCGCGCAGTAAATGTTGAGCTCGTCGATAACGTCGCTGTCGAATTCCGTGAGCGAAAAGCCGATAATTTTTTCGCCGCGCCGATAGATGTCCGCGCGAATTTTGACGGACTCGATGTCGACGTTCGGCAAAGGTTTTCTGGGCTTGGGATTCATGGCGGTGACGGCGGACTGCAAATTGTCTTCCGCCGACTTGTCCAGCCGAATCAACCGAATTTTGATTGCCTTGGGCGCAACCTGCTTGACTTCGCGCAAACCGATAAGCATCGTCTGAAAGACAGCTTCCGTCAAATCGTCGGGCGCGGCTTTGAGCTCAAGACCGAGTCCGCCGTATTCGTGATTGGCGACGCTGACTTCGCGCTGAAGATATTGCCGAATGCCCAGATACGCCGACTGCGACAGCATGGAAACTTCCGCGCAACGAACGTTGTAGCCGTGAGAATTTTTGCCGCCGCCGCTGTGTCCGCGAATGACGAACGCCGCGATTTTGCCGTCACCCTGAACGTAAATCTCCGCGACGATCATTGCTTAAGCCTCGATTGATTCAATTTTGACCTTCGTGAACGGCTGGCGATGACCTTGACGGCGACGGTAGTTGGTTTTGTGTTTGTACTTGAAGATGCGAATTTTGGGACCTTTGCCGACAGTGACGACGCTGCCCGTGACTTTTGCACCCGCTACGAACGGACGACCGAATTTGATATCGTCGCCCTCGCCGACAGCCAAAACCTCCTCGAACGTGACGGAATCGCCTTCCGCCGCGTCAAGCTTCTCAATGATGATCTCGCTGCCCTCGGCGACTTTGTATTGCTTGCCGCCGGTTTTGATGATTGCGTACAATCTGAACACCTCCGTTGGATGAACTCGCCGACTTTCGGCACGGACATTGCGTCCGATTTTGGAGCCGCAGTCGCGCGGCGCGAATACCATAGCACAAAACATTTCCGCTGTCCAGAAAATTTTTGGCGACGTGTCAACGACTGCAAAAAAAATCGGCTCAACCTTTGAGTCTGCCGAGTCTGTAGCCGATGAATTTTGCCGCGTCCCTGAAGACTGCGCCGACGCAATCGACGGGATTTTTTTTGGCAAGTGCGGCAAGTTTCATCAAGACGAATTTTTTGCCCGCACCTTCCGCCGAGCCGAACGTTTCGCGAATCCACGGCTCCCGCGCATGAAATTTTCCGATGTCCACGTAACGCCGAAATTCCTGCGCCGCCGTAAAGTTGTGCGAGTGGAAAACTTCCGCCTCCGCCGCGTAAAAAATTTTCCAGCCGCCGAGCAACATCTTCGCCGCGACGAACATATCTTCGCACAGCGGCACATGCGACGGGAAACCGCCGACTTCCTTGAGCGCGGTTAATCGATACGCCGCAAACGAATTCGACGCGAACGCCGTTTTGAGCCCGAAAATTTTTTTATCGTCGAGCGTGCGCAGTTGGCTTGTCGCGGGATAATTGAACGCCCGCAAAAATTTCGCCTCCTCCGTCGCGTCAGCGTGCGGCAGTTGTCGCCCGTATGATAAGCCGACCGACGAGTCCGCGCCGAAAATTTTTACCAGCTTTGCAAGCGAATCGTCGTCGCGAAGCAAAACGTCCTGCGTCAAAAAAATTACCGCGTCGAGTGCGCAACGTCCCGCCAAATGTTCAAGGGCAAGTTGTCGCGTCGCGCCGTGGTTGAAAGTTTTGCGCGGGATTGTCAGCACTTCGACGCCGAATGATTTTGCGAGCCGTGCCGTACCGTCCGAAGACTCCGAATCGACGATAAGTTTTTGCGTCGGCAGTGACTGCGCGGCGATTTGTTCAAGCAACGTTCGGAATTGTTCGCCGGCGTTGAGTGTCGGGATAATCAGTCCGCAATTCATCAAATCAACTCCAAACCGTTTGCAGAAAAAAGCACGACAGGATTTTTCCCGCCGTGCCCGCACAAAAATTTCATCAACGAATATTTTTCAAATGCGTATTCCCGTGAATATCCGCGTTGCCTCCGCTGGACACTTCAACATCGTAGCCGGGATATTGGGTCTGAAATTTACTTATCCATTTGCTTACGGTCATGGTATCTTTAGATTGTTTCTGATACGGCCAATCTTCAAAGCCGCCTTTGTCGCTACGAACATCTTTGCCGCCTTGTTTAATTGTTGCGTCAAAGCCTTCGATACGAGAAATTTGCTGTTCAAGTTCGCCTGCCGTTGCCATGAAAAACGCTCCTTTCAAGTGTCGGTTGCCGATAATATTTGATATTTAGTCTAATTGAATTTCGAGGGCGTGTCAAGGAAAAATTTTAATCATGAGTAACGTGACGTTGCATCCTGCAGACGCGTCAAAGTCTCTGATGTCCGTGACGCGTTCGCCGCGCTTGAGTCAATCATGAATCAATTCCTGCAACGTGCGATAAAGCTGTTCGGGGTCGGCGGGCTTCGTAAGGTGCGCGTTCATGCCCGCCTTGAGCGAGCGTTGAACGTCCTCGTCGAAGGCGTTGGCTGTCATTGCAATTATCGGCACAGTTTTGGCGTCGGGGTGATCGAGTGCACGAATCGCGGCAGTCGCTTCCAGTCCGTCCATGACGGGCATACGAATATCCATAAGCACGGCGTCGTAGAATCCTTTCGGCGACGCGGCAAATTTTTCGACGGCGATTTTACCGTTCTCCGCGTGGTCGGAAATCATGCCGCGCATTTCCAGAATCATCATCATAATTTCGGCGTTGACGGGCATATCCTCCGCGACAAGAATATTGCGCCCTTCGAGTTCGACAAGTTTCTTTTCGGGCTGAATTTGACGTTTGCGGCTGAAGGCTTGGCGGAATTCGTAAAGCGCGTTCGTCGACGCGAGCGGCTTAATCATGAACATATCGACGCCGGCTTTGAGTGCCTCCTCCTCGACTTCGTACCAGTCGTAAGCCGTGAGCACAATGACCGTCGTTTCGCTGCCGAGAATTTCGCGAATTTCGCGAGTGACTTCGATGCCGTCCTTTTCGGGCATGAGCCAATCGACCAGAATCAAGTTGTAGTCTTCGCGGCGGGCGTGGCGCAGTTTGACAAGTTCAATCGCCTCCGCGCCGTCCGCGCAGGTGTCGGACTTAATGCCGACTTCCTCAAGCACGGATTGCGCGTGTTCGCGGGCAAGCGGTTCATCGTCGATAATCAGCACGGAAAAATCTTGCGGGCGCATTTCGTGAACGTCGTCGCCTTCACCGCGTGCCGAGTCCTTGAGCGGAATGTTGACGACGAAAATTGTCCCGACACCCTTAGCCGAATCGACGCTGATTGACCCGTTCATCATCTGCACGATATTTTTCGTGATGGCAAGTCCGAGTCCCGACCCGCCGTATTTCGATGTGGTAGTGTCGTCCTCTTGGCTGAAGGGCTCAAAAATTTTCGGCAGGTATTCCTTGGCAATGCCGACGCCCGTATCCTTGATTGTGAATCGGAAATTCGATTGCCCGTCGAATTGGGCGGTGCACTCGATAATCAGCGTGACGGTGCCGCCGACGTCCGTGAACTTGACGGCGTTGCCGAGAATGTTAATCAGCACCTGCTCAAGCTTGGTGTCGTCGCCGATGTAATATTTGCCGATGTCGCCCTTGAGTTCGCAGTTGTACGTCAAGCCCTTGTCCTTGCATTGCGCGTCGATAAGGTTGTTAATCTGGAAGACGAACGACGTAAACGAAAATTCTTCGTTGCGAAAACTCATGCGTCCGCTTTCGATACGGCTCATGTCGAGGATGTCGTTGATTATGCTCAACAGGTAGCGCGCGCTTGTGCCGATTTTTTCGAGGTGACCTTTAATCGTCGGTGTGATACTTTTGTCGTGCAGGGCGATGTTGTCCAGTCCGATAATGGCGTTCATGGGCGTGCGGATTTCGTGGCTCATTCGCGACAGGAACGCGGTCTTCGCGACGTTGGCTTGCTTAGCGACGGTTAGCGCGTCTTTAAGGCGCATGTTCTGTTCAATCTGCTTGCGCTGAATTTCGGTCGTGTCGCTTTTGAGCACGATAAAAAATTCCGCGCGGGGATCAATGCAGTAAAAGTCCAGCCGCTTATAAAAAATTTCGCCGCCGATGTCGCAGGCAATATTGACGACGTAAGGTTCGGCGTCCTTGAGCTTTTCGGCGACGGTCGACAAACTCAACGCGTCGGCAAGATTTTGTTTGACGGCGTCGTCGCCCTCAAGCACGGGAATGACTTGCTCGTTGAGATAGTCGGCGTAAAAACCTTCGCGGGTCTTCGGGAAGATTGAGCCCTTGCCGATAAGCGACGCGTCGCCGACAACGACGCTGTATTTGTCGTTGGCAAGGTAAGCAACCATATCGAATTGCCGCGCCAAAATTTTATCGAGCAGTGCGCCTTCGACTTTCTCCTTGCCGGCTTCCTGCTCCGAAACGAAAATTATAATCTCGTTGGTTATGGGGTGTCGCGTGAAGACTGCGCGATAGTTGACGTAGCAATAATGACCGTCCTTGCGCCGCGAAAACAGGTACATGGACATTTGCGTTTCGCCGCGCTTGAAACGTGCCTTGATGGTCTCGGCGTTGAACGAAATCAAAAATTTTTCGCGTTCCTCGTCAATGGGGTAGTTCGTCGCGCGAAGGTTAATCAGCTCGGAATACGGGCGAATGACGGAGTCGGTGCCGAACATGTCGCGCCCCTGAATGTCCTCGACTTTGTTGCGCGTCAAGTTTGCGCGGAACATTGACAGCGTCCGTTCATTGGAGCGATAAAAATTGTCGCCGATTGACATGTAAGTCGTCTTGAGCCGCTGTTCGTAGATTTTCAGCGACGTTACGTCGAACAGGGTACAGCTGACGTAACGCTCGCCGAAATCGTCAATGAACGTAAAAGTCACATTGCACCAGACAATTTCGCCGCGCGCCGTCATTTGCCGAATCGTCAAGTCTTTGGTGCCCTCTTCGCTGACGCGGCGGCGCAACATCCGCTTGACGGCAAGACGGTCGTCGGGGTGCGTGAAGGCGATTATTCCGCCCTCCGCGAAAAAATTCAGCGCGTCGTCAACCGAACACTCAACGAGCTTTGCGAAGCCCTTTGACACAAAAACGATCTCAAAGCGTCCGTCGCCCGTCTCGCGAATCAAAAGCACCGCACCTTCACGCTGACGAACCGTCCGCAAAAAATGTTCCCGCGCAGATTTTCTGTCGAAGTCCGCAACGTCCGTGAGCACGAATCCGACGTAAGGCGCGGGCAAATTTTTCAGCGGCGCGGTCAAAATTTTTCTGCCCGACAAAATATCGCTGACGAGCACGCCGATAAAATTGCTTGTCCCGTTGAGCGTGCGCCAACGTTCGGCGAAAGACTCATTGCCGAAGACAATACGATTGTCGCGCACGGAACCGTCGGCGTTCAAAACGGGCTTGCAGATAATTATGTCGAGCGGCAGTTCGTCAAATTTGGTCGTATCGAACGGCAACGAAGCGGTCATAAAAAATTCCTCGCTCTCAAAAAAAATTTGGCGGTTGAGGCTTTTGGTAAACCTCGCCGCCATTATAACAGCAATTCAGCTTTTGTGCAGTAAAATTTTTCAGTTGAAGATGTTGTGCTTGACGCGGTCGTGTTCCTCGGATTTTTTCGCGTCATTCCAGCGGTCGGTCGTTCCGACGAGATACAAATTGGACTGTTCCTTGCCCATGTCTTGGCTGCCGTGTCCAGTCTCTGCATTCAGGTAGATAACGTCATAATCGAAAATGCGATGGCGGCGGTGATAAAATTTGTCGTTGAAAGATTTTTCGTTCTTGTGAGGATAAATTTGTGCCAAGAACTTCGCGGCTCGTCGTGCCGTCGGGAAGTCGTGCGTTTCATTGCCGCGAATCAGTCGGACAGGATTAATGTGCCCGCTGTTGCCAATCGCCAAATTTGTCAACAATGCGCCCATGAATTGACTATAGTCGCGGTTGAGCATTTGTTCGCTTATGGTGACGTAACGGAGATTCGTCCAATGATTATTCAAGCTGTTACGGTCGATATGGTCAATCTCATAACCTTCGGGCTTCGCACCGAGCCAACATTCCGCAACGACTTTGTGAATGAACACTTTGCGAGTTTTGCCGTCGATTTTGACTGTTGTGACCCAATGTTCCGTGTTGCTGTTGTGGCTTTGCTTGTAGCATTTTTTCACTCGTTTTGAACGCGCATTTCTGAAAATCGTTCCGTCGTCGTTGACTTCGTACAGAAATTTCAACGACGGTATCTTCCTGAACTCAAGATTTGTTGCCATCCCTTGATCCCTCCAAAGTTATGTTTTTACTTCTGAAAGCTACTGCTCTCCGACTTTGGAAAGCCGCTTGCGCGGTTTACGGCATTTACCGGTCATCTCGTTCAATCGACGCCGGTTATACGTCTGATACGTTCAAACTTTTCGCCGCGTGCGGTGTAGTCAACGTCAACAAGCCCGTCGTCGCAAAGTTTGACGTTGATACTTTTGACGGGCTCCGTCACGCGCCCGCGAACGTATGCGACGTAATTAGCCGCCTCTTCGCGTGTGGCGTCGTCCATGCCGACAAAATTCACTTTAACGCCGTCAACAATCATAACGAATCACTTCCTTAGGTCGATTTTTTTATCGTCAGGCAAATCAAGCGTGCGAATCGGGAACGGAATGTTAATGCCCTCTTCGCGGTAACGCTTGGTTATCGCCTTTATGAACTCGTGCTTAAGCAAATATTGATTGGTGAACTTTACGACGTGCATAACGACGTTGAAGTCAATCGACGAGTCGCTGAACTTTTGATAGCGCACGACGGGCGCAAGTTTATTCGTATCGTTGCCGTCGCGGTCGAAGTGCGGTTCGTAGCCGTCGATTTTAATCTGGAGCTCGCGGGCAACTTCAACGGTCACGCGTTCGACAAGCTCAAGGTCGCTTTCGTAGCCCACGCCGATTGGCACGACGACAATAATATCGTCGCGCGGTTGCGAATAGTTCGTTGAGACGGCATTGGCGATAACTTTGTTCGGAATGACGACGACGCTGCCTTCGTTGGGCGGCATAACCGTGATAAAACGCCAGTTAATGTCGGTGACGCGCCCTTCGTCGCCCGTGGAAAGTCTGATGTAATCGTTGACGCGAATTTGCTTGGAGACCATGAGCAACAGTCCCGTAGCAACATTTTCCAACGGCTCTTTCACCGCCAAACCGAACGCGAAGCTGCCGAAGCCCATTGCCGCCATAATCGGCGCGATTGAAATTCCGAAGTAGTCCAGCACAATCAACGCGCCCGACGAATAAATCGCCGCACGGACAATCGTGTCGAGCAGTGTCGATTGCGTCATGTCGCTCGTTTCGGAAAACTTCATGCGGATAAAGCCCGACAGCGTCCGCTCACAGACGCGCGTTATCGAAAAGATAATCATCGCGAACAGCACGTAGGAGAAAATTTTTTCCAGACCCGACGGCAAGTTTGAAGTCGTGACGCTCCAATAAAGCCCCATAACAATCGACAGATAAATCGGGACGCCTCTTAGTGCTCGGAAGAAAACTTCCATGATTTCGGATTCGCTTGCCTTGACGCGTCGCTCAAGCTTTTGCGTCAACAGCTGATTGAGCGCGATTCCGACTAACAGCGCGACGACCATTATGCACGCCGGCACAATGAGCTTTTGCCCGACTGCCAGCCAATCAATGTTGCTGAAATAATTCAATCAAAACACCTCTGCTTGAAAAATTTCGGGCGGCGATATATTATTGACGCCCGCTTACTTGAAGGAGATGATACCATGAACGACAATTTAATTGCAGGACGGCGGCTGAAACTTCGGCGGGCGAACGCTACGGATCTCGGCTACATTATGACGTTGCAATACGCGCCGGAGAATTTGAAATTTATCGTGCCGTTCGACGAAGACTATCACCGCGAAATTATCGACTCGGACGGTGCGCAAAAGTTGGACATCATCATCGAGGAGATTGACACGGGCTTTGCGGCGGGATACTTTATGTTGCGCGAACTGGATTCGCCGTGCGCGGAGTTCACTCACGTCATAATCGGTCGCAAAGGTCTGGGCTACGGTCGCGAAGCTTTGGACTTGCTGTTGAAATGGACGTTCGCCGTCAAAAGATTTCACCGCGTGTGGATTGACTGCAAGGAGTACAACTCAATCGCCCTGAACCTGTACGAACGCGCGGGCTTTGTGCGCGAAGGTCTGTTGCGCGAATACATTTACAACGACGGCGCGTGGGAAAACCTGGTTGTGTTCGGAATGCTTGCCCGCGAATATTTTGCCAAGCAGTGACTGCCGACACGCCCGCCGCCGCCCACGCAACGTTGCAACCGACGACGAGCTGAATCAGTTGAGCGATTGGAGGCCGCGCATGGACGCGCGGCCGTCGACCGCCGCCGTTAGAAAACGTGACGTTTTCGTAGGCGGCGCGGCTTTCTTTGCCTACTTTCTTTCGCCGCCGAAAGAAAGTAGGTTCATCAAACCAAATTGAATCGTAACGTTCAGACGGCGCACAGCCCGCCGCCGCGAAAAAATTATCCCCGTTCCAAAAAAGACACGGGGATTTTTTTATGTCGTTCGTCAAAGATTTTCAGACGGCTTTAGCCAAATCCTCACCGAGCTTGCGACAATCTTCAAGTGCGGTGTCGTCGGGAGCATTTTCGGCGATAACAGAGCCGACGAATTTCGCGCCCGCCTCTTTAGTGCGCTCGCTCCACGTTTCCATCCAGATGCCGCCGCCCCAGCCGTAGCTGCCGAACAAGCCGACGGGCACGCCGTTGAGTTTCGACTCCGCCTCGGCAAAGAACGGCTCGAAGGAATCTTCTTCCAAAACCTCGTCGCCCATTGCCGGACAACCGAACAGGAAGCCGTTGTAGTCAGCCATGTCGGTTGCGCTGAAGTCGTCGACTTGGAAAATTTCTACGTCCGCGCCTGCAGACTTCGCGCCTTCGGCGGCGGCGTTAGCCATCTCTTCGGTGTTGCCGGTGCCGCTCCAAAACACGACCGCGATTTTACTCATCAGAATCCCTCCAAAAAAATTCAAACTGCAAATCGCGCACATATTAACACAGCCGCTTTTGCCCGTCAATAAATTTGCGGCGGGAAATTGCACTGCGCTACAATCGGTTGTATAATTTGCGCTAATGTGATTCTAACTTTTGGGGGTTGATGCGATGCGGGAACTGTTGACCCGAATGCACGAGTGGATGACGCGTTACATGAAAAGTTTTTATTCCGACGACGCGGAAGTTCAGCGCGGAATTTTAATCAAGGAAACTCACACGGGCTACGTCACGGCGAATTGCGTGGAGCTTGCTAAATTTTTGCGCCTGCCGACTCACGACGTGGAGCTTGCCGAAATTATCGGGCTCTTTCACGACGTCGGACGCTTCCGCCAATACAGCCTGTACAAAACCTTCAACGACGCCAACTCCGAAGATCACGCCGACCTTGCGCTCAAAGTCATTGACGAGCTGGAATTTTTCCGCGAGCTCACCGCAACCGATTACGCGCTTGTGAAGTTCGCCATTGCCAACCACAATAAAAAAACCGTCGCGCCGACCGATGACGAACGGAAAATTCTTTTCGCCAAAATTATCCGCGACGCCGACAAACTCGACATCTACCGCGTCCTTGAGCCGTTCCTTGCACAATCAGCCGCCGATAAAATGCCGAACTTCATAAAGTCGCGCGGAAATCTTGTCGCAGACATCAGCCCCGACTTCGTGGAAAATTTCGTCACGGGCGAACAAGCCGACTACACCAAAATTCGCACGAACGGCGACAGGAAAATCGTCCGCCTCATGTGGATTTACGACATAAATTTTTCGTGGACGATGCGCAAAATCGTCCAGCGCGGCTACATTGAAAAAATCGTCGGCAACCTGCCAATGGACGAGCGAATTGCGGAAGGTGTCCGGCGCCTGAGAGCTCACGTCGAGGAAAAACTTGCGGAGGTATCATCATGAACGATAAAATCATTTTAAGAACGTGTGTTCACATCAAAAAAGTGATATAGTAGGTACATTATGAGACAGAAATACGAAACAGATTTAACCAATGAGCAATGGGAAGTGATTGCGCCCTTGTTCGTCAACATGCGAAAACGCAAATGGGAAAAGCGCGAATTGGTCAATGCGGTCTTGTATCTGGTGAAAACGGGTTGTCAGTGGCGTAATTTACCGCACGATTTCCCACCAGTCTTTACCGTGCACAGCTTTTATCGTCGTGCTCGCCTTAACGGACTTTGGGACAAAATCCTCGAACACCTCGTCAAGCTTACTCGGCAAAGAGCAAACTTAAGCGAAGAACCTACTCAAGCACTTATTGATTCTCAAAGCGTAAAAACGACCGGTGCCGTCGAGCAAAAAGGCTTTGACGCGGGAAAAAAACGAAAGGAGTAAAACGGCAAATCGTCACCGACGAGACCGGTTGTCTTTTATCAGTCGTGATTCACAAAGCAAATTTGCACGACACAAAAAT
>JADEZP010000084.1 GCA_015206805.1 Quinella sp. 1Q7
AAAAGAAATCGTTCTTCGACAAGCTCAAAGACCTGTTCGAGTAAAATTTTCAGTTCCCGTCAACAATCGGCGGGCTTTTTTATTGGCGGCGACCTGCGCGGGCAACGGCGATTGTTAAAAGCTTGCGGCTGTGTTATGATTCGCAACGGACAAAGCACTCAATCACACAACGAAACGAGGTATCCATCATGTTTTTGGAAGAACGACAAGCTAAAATTTTGGAAATGCTCAATCGCAACGGCAAAGTTCTGGTTAAAGAGCTGGCAGAAATTTTCGGCGTCACGGAGGATTCAATTCGCAAAGACTTAAGCTCGCTTGAACTGGACGGCAAATTGAAGCGCACTTACGGCGGGGCAGTCTCAATCGAAGAGAAACTGCAGATGACCGAAGCCAATCGCCGCAGAATTTCCGACGTTGAATCCAAGCGCAAAATTGCCGCCGCCGCCGTCAAGCTCATCACGCCGCAAGATTTGGTTTTCCTTGACATATCGACGATAAGCATTGCCATTGCGCAGATTTTGGAAAAGTCCGACGCCAATTATAAAATCCTGACCAATATGGTAGACGTGCTTGTTATGTTGGCGCGCAACCCGAAGATAAATCTGTTCTTTGCGGGCGGACGAATCAATCAGAGCCGCGACGGTTTTTCTGACGTGCTCAATCTGGAATTTATTTCGCGCTTCCGACCCGACATTGCGTTTATCGGAGCGTTCGGCGTGGACATCAAAAAAAATTCGCTCACTTCGCGAGACACCGCCGGCGGCGTTCTCAAGGCGCGGATGATTGAACTTAGCAAGAGCTCGTACATTATCGCCGAGTCGCGAAAAATCGGCATGGAAAGCACTTACCATTTCGCCGCGCTCGACAAAGTTCACGGCATAATCACCGAAACGGAACTTCCCGCCGCGTTGACGAGTGCCGCCGAAAATTTGGGCGTGCGAATCATCGTCGCGAAGTGAATTTTGTGCGGCGTCAAGATTGATAAAATCAACCGAAACCATTAAAATTTTCGGCAACGGCAACGTCCGCGCGACGTTCGCGAAATAATTTTACGATCAAGCCGCTCACATTGTAAGGGGGATTTTTTATGCAACGGGAAAAATTGACACTGCAACAGCTGTTGAACTCCGCAGGCATCCGCCGCCGCTTCGAGGAGCTGTTGGACACGTCCGCGCCGTCGTTCATGTCGTCGATACTGACGATTTTCAAGACGAACTCCAAACTTCAAGACTGCTCGCCGAATTCGATACTGACCGCCGCAGGAATTGCCGCCGCGCTCAAGTTGCCGATTAATCCGGGATTGGGCTTCGCGTTCATCGTGCCGTACAAAGGGCAGGCGACTTTCCAACTCGGAGCGAAAGGTTTCGTTCAACTTGCAATGCGCAGCGGACAATATCGCACACTGCACGCCGGAGCCGTCCGCGAAGGGCAAATCAAAGACATCGACTTCGTGACGGGCGAAATTATTCGCGGCGAAAAAATTTCTGATACCGTCGTCGGCTACGTCGCTTACATGGAGCTGATTAACGGCTTCAACAAGGCACTGTTTATGACCGTCGACGAACTGCAGGCTCACGCCGAAAGGTATTCGCAAAGCTACGCTTACGACCTGCGTTCGGGCAGGAAGTCTTCCGTTTGGAGCACGAACTTCGACGCTATGGCGCGCAAAACCGTCCTCAAGCGGCTGTTGAGCAACTTCGGCATTATTTCAATCGACCAGCAAAGTGCGGCGTTGGCGACCGCCCTGCAAGCCGACCAAGCCGTCATCACCGAAGAGGGCTTCCGCTACATTGACAACGAACACGGCGGCGAAAAGATTGTTCCGTTCAGCGAAGTCATCGACCTGCCCGACGCCGACGCCGTTGACCCCGACGCTGCCGACGACGCGTCCGAAACTCCGCCATCTGTCGAAGACGCGCCGTCCGCCGAAGATTGACGTTTGGAGGCTGATTAACGTGTTGAAATTTTTGCTCGCGTTGATGATTTTGGCATTGCCGCTGACGGCGTCCGCACAGTCTCAAGCCGTGACGATTGACGGCGACCACGGCAAGCTTGACGCAGTGTTGCAGACGCCCGACGGTTTGTCGAAATATCCGCTCGTGATAATTTGCCACGGCTTCACGGGACAAAAGGAACATCCGTTGCTTAACGCGCTTGCCGACGATTTACAGGCGGCGGGTATCGCGTCGATTCGATTCGACTTCAACGGGCACGGCGCAAGCGACGGCGACTTTCAGGCAATGACGGTGCCCAATGAAATTGTCGACGCGAAATGCGTTTACGATTACGCAAGCCGCCTGCCGAACGTGACCGATATTGCCGTCGCGGGACACTCTCAAGGCGGCGTCGTCACAAGCATGTTGGCGGGCGAACTCGGCGCGAAAAAAATTCGTTGTATCGTCTTGATGGCTCCCGCCGCAGTTTTGCGCGACGACGCCCTGCGCGGCAACATCTTCGGCGAACATTACGACGCAATTAATCCGCCCGAATTCGTTGCAATCGAACATCACGGCACAAAACGTCTTGGGCGCGAATACATTTTGACGGCGCAGACTTTGCCGATTTACGAGACCGCCGAAAAGTTCACGAATCCCGCGTTGATGATTCACGGCACGGCAGATATTGTCGTCCCGTACACTTACAGCTTGAGCTACAAAAAAATTTATCGTCGCGGCGAACTTGAACTGATTGACGGCGCGGATCACAGCTTCGTCGGCGACGAACAACGCGTCGCAAAAATCGCAACAGAATTTTTCGTTCGGCAGCTGAAGAAATGATTCGGAGGCTTGCCAACATTCGCAGGTGACTTTATGTTTGACAACTTTATCGTGGCGGTAAGCGCGGTCGTGCCGATGTTCTGCCTTATGGCAATCGGCGCGTTCGTGAAATTTCAACGCTGGTTGACCGACGAGGAACTTAACCACATGAATCGGATGGTCTTCCGCGTATTTTTTTGCTGTATGCTGTTCTACTCAATCTACACGACGGAGCTTGCGACGAGTTTCCGCCCGAAGCTTATGCTGTTCGGAGCGTGCGGCGTGCTGATAATTTTTGCGTTGCTGATGATTTTCATTCCGCGCATTGAGCCGGACAATCGTCGGCGCGGCGTAATGGTGCAGGCGATTTTTCGTAGCAATTTCGTGATTATGGGCGTGCCGATTGTCGCGAACATTTTCGGCGACGCGAACATTGCGGTATCGACGATGATGATTGCGATTATCGTGCCGATGTACAATATTTTGGCGGTGTTCGCGCTTGAGACGTTTCGCAACGGAAAATTTTTGCTCGTGCCGATAATCAAAGACATATTCAAGAATCCGATGATACTGGGCGGCTTGGCCGGCGCGACGTTGCTGATTTTGGGCGTGGAAGTGCCGCAACCCGTGCTCAAGCCGATTGGGCAGATTTCGGCGGCGACGACGCCCGTTGCGCTGATAATTTTGGGCGCGTCATTCAAGCTGGGCTCGACGCATGAACACCGCAAACAATTAATCGGCGCGGTATTGGGGCGGCTGATTTTGGTGCCGGCAGTCATGTTGACGGTTGCGGCGTATGTGTTCGACTTTCGCGGCGTGGAGTTCGTGACGCTCATTGCGATATTCGCCGCACCGTGCGCAGTGGTGTCGTTCGCAATGGCACAGCAAATGGGCGGCGACGCTGACCTTGCGGGCAACTGCGTTGTGTTTACGTCGGCGTTGTCGTGCTTTACGATTTTCTGTTGGATATTGCTGTTCAAGACGCTGGGAATATTCTAAGGGGTGTTTCTATGGCAAATGCGTATTTCCCGATGCTGCCCAAAGTCAGCGGCGACGAATCCAAAATTCTCGGCGACGTGGCGGGCGTGTGGAAGGATACCGACATAAATTTTTTGCAGGGACTTGCCGACGGGCTCGACTGCGGCGAATCACTCAAAGATATGGGCTCCGTCGACTCAATCCCCGACATGTGGGCGCGACCGTTGCTGTTCAAAATGGCACTGTTCGACTTCGACTCGGCGCGACAATTCATCACGGGCTTGCACGAAAAAGTTCTCGGCGAATGGCGGGCGATATTGGCAATGCTCGCGCTCAAGGACTTCAAGCGTCTCGACCTGCAGGCGGAGCAAGTCAATCTGCTCGACGACCGCTCGGAGCCCGCGAAAATTTTACGGTCACTCGCGCCGCAAGAATCGCTCACGGGCGACAAATCGGCGTGGCTGACGGACGTTTACATCATATCGCTGAACGGACTGCCGCTCGCGCTGACATCGCCGACGACGCTCGTAACCTGCGCGGCGGATTACGAAGTCACGTTCGCGGGCAAACTGTCTGCGCCGTGGAGCAACAATCAATCCGCGCTGACTGACCCGATAAAATTTTTGTCGTCGGCTGAACTTGCCGCGCTGAAGGTCTGGCTGTCGAATCTCTACGACAAAGTTCAGCGGCTCGACAAACTCGGCAGTCGCGCCAAAGAAATTTCCAACGCGCTGTTGAAGTGCATTGCCGATTACGAACGCGACGTTGCCGCCTTGACGAACACGACGACTGCTTTTGAGTTCGTGCCGTCGAATTTGAATTTGCACGTCGGTATCGCCCGCCTGCTTGACGACACGATTAAAGGTCGCACGCCGCGCCTTGAAGATTCCGCCGTCCGATTGCTCACGCCGAAAAAAAATTTGCTGCTCGTGTCGCCCGATATGGCACGCGATTTTGCACGCTTCGAGGGCATCGACGCGTCGCGGCTTGTCGTGTGGCAGGGTATCAGCGCGAACGAAATTACCGACGAAAAACTTTCCGACCGCAAAAAAATCGGGCGCACGAGTTTGGGCGGCGCGGAGTGGCGTCGACCCGAAGACTTCTTTCACGCGCGAATGGCAGTTGTTGAGCCCGGCAACGCCTTCCCGAATTCGCCGCACATCATCGGCGCGGAGTCGCTGTCCGAAAACGATTTGACGCCGCTGTTGCCGATTAAGCGCGAACTTTTGGAGCTGTTCACTGTCGAAGAAATTTCTGCGCGGCTGTCAATCAGCGACGATGCCGAAAATTTTTACGTGCACTTCAACTTCCCGTTGAGCGGCGTCGGCGGAGAAAAATCCTTCCGCCGCACAATGACCTACCCGAAGCGCGATTTGATTTACATTGACCGCGAGTTGCCCGTCGTCGAAATTTTCCCGAACGTCCGCCGCGAAGGTTGGCGAAATTATTTCCTGTACTACGAAAATTACCGCGCACAAGCCGACGAGTCACCTGCCGCAGATATTTTTTTTGTGGAACCGTTCGGGCAGAATTCGCGCGAAAATTTTTTGGCGAATCGATTGACCGTCAAGCTTGCCGACTTCCCCGACGCGCTGATTTGCACGTACAACCCGCCGTCGCACCTGGGCAAGGCACCGTTTGAAATCGGCGCAATCCTCCTCGACAAACCGAAGCTCACTCCGCGAAATGCCGACCTCACGTGGAAAATCGGCGTCGACTTCGGCACGAGCTCAACGATGGTTTTCGTCGCGGAAAATTCGCAGGAGCCGCGTCCGCTGAATTTCGAGCCGCGTCTGTTCCAAGTGACGGCGTCGGGCGGCGCACGGGCGCAAACTTATCGGCACTTCATACCGTCGCAAATTCCGCCGCGTGCCGACGGATCGTTCTTGAGCATTTTCCACGTGCTCAACCCCGGCGATTTGGCGCAAGTTCGACCGCTGATTGACGGGCATGTATTTTTGTTGAGCTCCGAAAATACGCGGGTCTTCGAGCAGTTTGCCGCGCAGATTGACGCGAACTTGAAGTGGGCGGACGACGACCGTCAGCGGCGCAAGACGGCGGCTTACATCGGGCAAATTTGTCTGCAGGCGGCGGCTGAAGCGGCGGCTCACGGTGCGGGCAATGTGCAGTGGAATTTTTCATACCCGACGGCGTTCAGTCAGGCGCAGAAATTTTCGTTCCAAGAAATTTGTCGCGACGCTGTCGACAGCGTGCCGACCTTCCGCAGTGAGAGCGAGGCGGCGGCTTATCACTTCAACAAGCTTGACGGCAAGGCGGGCAACTTCGCGCAGGGCGCAATCTGCGTCGACATAGGCGCGGGCACGACCGACATCAGCGTTATCAGCGGCGAGCCTCCGCGAATCGTTTACCATACCTCCGTGCGTTATGCGGCGCGGCAAATGTTTAAGCCGATTTGCGACAATTACGAGCTGTTCGCGGGCGAAAAACTTTCCGCCGACAAACTCCGCGACGAAACTCAACGGCAGGCAGTTATCGACGCCGATTTGCGCGAACACTCCGAAACGTACATTGCCGATTTGAAGTTCAAGACAGGGCGCGAGCCCGTCAAAGTTGCGTTGCAAGCCGCCCAATTCGCGACGGCGGGACTGTTCCACTACCTTGGCGAGCTGATTAAAGTTCTGCACGAATACGGGCACTATCGCGGCGAAAAAATTCCGCATGTATTTGTCGGCGGCAACGGCGCGAGAATTTTCAGCTGGTTGAGCGGCGGCACCGACATTGACGACAACGACTACTTGCGCGTGCTGGAAAAAATTTTCGTCGCGGCAAGCGGCTTGAGCGGCTACAGGAAGTTCAACCTGCACTTGAGCGCGCAACCTAAGGTCGAAGTCGCGGCGGGCATGATTGTCGAACGTCCCGCCAACGACGCCGAATTTTTCGACGAGGCGCGAATCGCTCAAGAAATGTTTGGCGTAGCTGACGAATACATTTACGCGGCGATGCTTGCGGGCGCGGACTTCGTGCAGGGCGGCGAACAATCGGCGGGGACGTTCTTGAGCGCACATGACATTTCGGCGGGCGTGAGCGTCACGAGCCTCAACGAGTTCAAAACGTTTGTCGAACGTTTCAACGCCGCGCAGAAACTTTGGGCGGAAGGCATCACCTTCGACGCCGACACTGCCGAAGAACTTTTGCGCGACGCCGATAATTTTTACATGGACAAGCGCGGGCGCGACATCAAAACGTTGTCGGTCGAGCCGGTCTTTATCGCCGAGCTCAAGCTGTTTTTGCCGCGACTGACTTCAAGCGACGTGCCGAAAAAAATTTCTGCCGCCGAGGACACTTCGCCGCGTGAAAGTAAATCTGCGGGCGGGAGCTTCGTCACGGACTTTAACGCGCTGGAAAAGTTGAGCGGCTACAGCGGTCGGCAGGCACGCGAAAATTTCCTGCGCCGCTACGAAGTCCGCGCCTTCACCTGCGCCAACATTGATGACCGCATGAATCGCCCGAAACTTGCGCCGCGCTTTGTCGAGACGACGAGCATTGCGAGCGGCGATTTTTGGGCGTGCGCAGTCGACGGCAACACCTTCGCGGTCGTGCCGAATCTCAAAACTTACACGGAAAATCATCATGCGGAACGGGCGTTCGGAGTTGTCTTCGCGTCGAATTTTGACGGCGGGACTTATTCGCGGTTGCACGTGCGGCGGGCGGCAATGTTCGAGTTCGTCGGCGACAAATGGAAACTCAAGCAGCAGGGCGAACTTTTTTTGGCAAGATAATTTCGGCACCTGCGGGCAAAAATTTTTCCGCACGTTCACTGCCCGCGACGAAAACTGCCGTGCTCAAAATGTCGGCAACCGTCGCGCAATTCTCAACGTCCCCGTCAACGACGACGCTCACGGAAAAATTTTCGCTCACGGCGGGCGCGCAGGTTTTCGGATCGATTATGTGGTGGTAGCGTCGACCGTCCGCGACAAAAAATTTTTCGTAGTCGCCCGAAGTCGACAGCGCACAATTTTCAAGCTCAATCACCCCGACAAGTTCATTGCTTGCGCGGGGATTTTTTATGCCGATTTTTTTCCGCCCGACCGCAAAAATCGTGCTCGTGCCGAAGTCAATCAAGCCGTCGCGAATCCCGTGCGCCGCGAAAATTTTCCGTGCAATGTCGATGCCGTAACCTTTGGCAATGCCTCCGACGTTGAGTTTGACGCCGCGCAGGTCAAGTTGTGCCTCGCCGTCGCGAAGGTGCAGATGTTCAAAGCCGACAAAATTTTTCACGGCGGCAAGTTCGTCGTCTGAAGGGACGCGCTGATTTTCACTGCCGATACCCCACAGCTCGACCGCCGCGCCGATTGTCACGTCGAACGCTCCGTCAGTCAGCACGGAATATTTTTGCGCGGTCTCAAGAATTTTGTAAACGTCCGCCGAAATTTTCACGAAGTCGCCGTTGCCCGCCGCCGACTCAATCGCGCTCACGTCGGCGAAAATATTTTGCTCAAGTTCGGCAATTCGGCGGAAGCTCTCGTTCACGGCGGCTTGCGAATCGGAGCCCGTCGCCTTGAGCGTGACGACCGTGCCCATCAAAATTTCACTGCGCGTACATGTCGGCAACTCGGAGCATCCGCCAATCATCATCGCCGCCAAAAAAATTATCGTCGTCAAAATTTTCATGGCGCGTTGATTCGGCGTCGGAGTGTCGCGCCCTGCGTGTCGACAAAACTTTTCAAGGTGTTATATAATCGGCGGCAACTAAATTTGACGGGAGCGATTTTTTTGGACGTCGTTGAACTTTTCGCCAAGGGCGGACCGGTGATGTATTTGCTGCTGATATGTTCGGTGGCGGTCGCCGCAATCGGCATTGAGCGTTTCAGATTTTACAGCTACGCTTCGCACGAGAGCGAAACTTTTTTGTCGTTGCTCAAGGAAAGTTTCAAGCGGCAACAGTCGGGCGAAGTTTTGAGCTTTTGCAACCGTGAAAACTCCTGCGTCGGACTGGTTGCGGCGGCGGGCGTCAAAGCGGCAGTCGCGGGCGAAAACGTCGAACTCGCGCTGAACGTCGCCTACGACGAAGAGGCAATGAGACTTCGCGCGCGGCTCAATTATCTGTCGATGATTGTAACGCTTGCGCCGCTGCTCGGACTGCTCGGCACAATCAGCGGCATGATTGAATCGTTTAACATCTTCAGCATACAGGCCGGGCAACCGCTTGCGATAACGGGCGGAATCGGCGAAGCACTTATCGCGACGGCAACGGGGCTTTGCGTGTCGATATTCGCGCTGGTCGTGCACACGTACTTTGCCCAGAAACTCGACGAAAACTTAACCAAGCTCGACAAGGCGGTCAACATCGTTTTGGCTTATGCGGGCGGAATGAATGAACTTCAGCCGCAAGCCGACGAATCCGCCGAAGGTGCCGCCGCCGAATCGGAGAGGTATTTCCTATGAGACGCCGTGACTTCCGCGAAAAAACTCAACCGCTCGTCATGATTATCCCGATGATTGACATAATGCTGTTCCTGCTGGTGTTTTTCATGATAAGCACGATTTACATGGTGCAAACGAACACGTTGCCCGTCAATCTGCCGCAATCGACGACGGCTAAGCAGGAGACGCGTCCGAACGTCGTACCGATAACCGTAATGGAAAGCGGCGATGTTCTCTTCGACAAGGACACCGTCCCGAATCAGCAGCTCGCCGAAAAAGTCCACAAGGCACTTGAACAGGATAAGGACGTTATCTTCGTCCTGCGCGGCGACAAGGCGGCTCGATATGAAAGCGTCGTTGCCGTACTCGACCTGCTCAAAAAATCGGGAGCGCACCGCGTGTCAATCGCCACGGAGATGAAAAAATGAGCGGCTACTCAACCTACTGGCGGACAACGATTTTCGCGTCGATAGCGTTCCATTTCTTGATGGCGTTAGGTTTGACGTATGTCCTGCCGCATTTGATACCGGAGCCGACAATTCGCGACGTGGCGGAATTCGAGTGGATTGACGTTGATTTGCCCGACGAAGTCGTCGTCGTGCAGGAGGAGGCAATTCCTTCGGCGACGGTGCAGGAAACTTTGCCGACGTTCAGCGCGCAAGAATTGTTCGTGCCCGAATTGACAATCCCCGAACCGATAATTCAGCCGCCGCCGCCCGAAGTCAAGCCGCTTGAGCCGCCGCCTCCTCCACAGCCGCCGCAAGTTGTTCGCACGGAGCAGGAAGCCGCCAAGCAAGTCCAAAGTGAGGAGCCGCCCAAAGAAGTCGTCGTCGTGCCCGCCAATGCCAAACAGCAGCTCGGTCAGCCGCCCGTCACAATCACTGAATTTTATCCTGAAAAGGGTAGCGGGCTCGGCTACAAAGGTTACGTTTCGATTGCCGCGACAATCGGCAAGGACGGCAAAGTTCGCGCGACGAAAGTTATGCGCACGTCGGGACGCTACTTTGTCGACGAAATTGCCCGTAAGGCGGCGACGCAGTGGACGTTCAAACCTGCGCTCGATCAAGACGGCAAGCCCATGGAGTGCGACAAAATTATCACGTTCGACTTTAAGAAATTCGCTTGAGGAAATTATCCGTATGAAAAAATTTTTACTGCTGTTGATTGCGGGACTGTTGCTCATCATGCCGACGTGCGACGCCGCGCCGAAATGGAACGAACTTGCCGCGCAGATTGAAGCCACCGTTCGCGAAGCCGTCGACATCTACAAAACGGGCAACGGTCGCGCCGCCAAGGAAAAAGTCAACGACGCCTACTACGGCATTTACGAAAAGGAAGGTCTCGAATCAACCTTGCGCGTCAGCGTGTCGAGCAAGTCTGTCGGCTTGACGGAATATCAATTCTACAAAGTCAAGAAGGCGATGCTTGCCGGCGACCCGATTGACAAAGTCGAGCAGGAAGCCGAAACGTTGATTCAAATGGTTTATGAAAACGTCGACGCACTCCAAAATGCTCACGGCGTCGGCGGAGGCTGGGCGTCATTCCTGCCCGCATTCCTGATTCTGATTCGCGAAGGTCTGGAGGCAATTTTAGTTCTCGTCGCGATAATCGCTTACCTTAAAAAGAGCGGCAACGAAAAATTTCTGGACACCGTTTACAACGCGATGATCGCCGCGATAATTGCAAGCTTTGCGACGGCGTATTTGTTCGCGACGATGATTGAGTCGACGACGGCGGGCGCGGGTCGCGAAATTCTTGAGGGCGCAACGGCATTATTCGCAGTCGTCGTGCTTATCGGAACAAGCGCGTGGCTCGGCGGCAAAGCTGACGCAAAAATTTGGAAGCAGTACATTCAAGGCATGGTCGACAAATCGATGACCAGCGGCAAGGCAAAAGCTTTGGCGTTGGCGGCATTTTTGGCGGTGTATCGCGAAGGTGCGGAAGTAATTTTGTTCTACCAAGCACTGTTCAACAATTCGTCGAGCGATGTCGAAATGATTTGGGCGGGATTCGTCGCAGGTTGTGTCGTCGTGGCGATTTTGTTCTTCGCGTTGCAGACGGGCGTCCTGCGCATTCCGCTGAAGCCGTTCTTTCTGTTCACAAGCGCATTGATGTATTTGCTTGCGATAACATTTGCGGGCGGCGGCATTCGCGAATTGCAGGAAGGCGGCGTCTTCGGACAAACCCCGCTTGAATTCGTGCCGACAATCGACGTGCTCGGCATTTATCCGACGGTCGAGACATTCGGCGTGCAGGTCGCGCTGTTAATTTTGGGCGTCGGAGCGTTCCTTTACCGCAGACGTCAGGCGGCGGCGTAGAAATTTTTTTTAGCTGTGCACTGATAATAATTTTCGCTGTGTACGGAGCTCACGTTCCGTTGACATAGAAATTTTTTCGAGGAGTTGTTAAACATGTTCATACCCAAAAAAATCAAATCGTTGCTGGCGGTCGGAGCGGCGGCGTTCAGCTTGTTCGCATTCAATCCCAACGCGCTTGCCTTCCAAGAATATCCGATTGGCGACGAGATTGAGGACACGGAAAATCATTTCAAAGTTGCGCTGGTTTACTTCCAGCCCGTGCCCATGGAGCCGCAAGGCATGATGCTTTCGCCCGACCAAGCCGACATCCACATTGAGACCGACATTCACGCCACCGAGGGCAACGAATGCGGCTTCGGCGTCGGCGAGTGGATTCCGTATATGCGCGTCGAATACAAATTCACCAAGCGCGGCGGCGATCCGCAAGGTCCGATAACGGGAACTTTCATGCCCATGAGCGCGGACGACGGTCCCCATTACGGCGCGAACGTTAAAATGCACGGAGCGGGCACTTACGATTGCGAATTCCGCTTCCACGCGCCCGAAGGTTACGCCTTGCACACCGACGACGATACCGGCGTCAAAGGTCGTTTCTGGAAACAGCCCGTCGTCATGAAGTGGACTTTCAACT
>JADEZP010000159.1 GCA_015206805.1 Quinella sp. 1Q7
TCGCCGCGTTGCGCAAATTGCCCGTGACGTTCGCCGCCGCCAAAATCGGAGTCGTTTCGCCGGGCAACATATTGACAGCCTGCGCGGTCGAGCCGTCGACGTAAGCCGCGCCGTTCACGATGATATTTGCATTCGAGTAGCCGTTGACGCCTTGAAGCGTTCCGTCCGAGAACAAATCGCCGTTAATCGTCGTTGCGCTAATCTTGCCGTGGTTTATGAATTTGCCCGTCGAAAAATCGCTGAAACCTTCCGCCATGCGCTCCGTCATATCGTAAAGCGTGTAGGTGCCGCCGAAAAGATTTGCGCCGTTAAAAACATTGACGTTGACGACGTTCGCCGCGCCGCCGTAGTAAAGCGTGCCGCTCGTGACGTTCATTTTCATGTTGTCGTAGCCGTATATGTTCCCGCCGTAGAAAATTTCGCCGTCCGCCGCGTTGAAATTCAGTTGCGTGACCAAATCGGGGATATAGCGGTCGTAAACGTAATTTTTGCCGTTATACTGGATATAAAGCGGCTCAATGTAGCCCGTGTCCGTCGTGTAGATTACATTGCCGTCGGCGTCCGTTTCTTCTACAGTATACGTCGGAGTCTGCTCGGTGTCGTAAATTCCGTAGGCATCTTTGTCAAATTGTTTCCAAACAGATTCAATATCGCCAATAACTTCCGCGCCCTTGTTGATGTCGATTCGGTCTACGAAAGATTCTTCGGAAATGTGAATCGCGCTGTTGTTTTGCGCTTCGAGCCTGCCGTTTACGGTTAAAGACGCCATCGGAGCATTTAAATCGCCGTTTACGAGGTCGTTGAAGCTGAAGTCGTCCTTTAGTTGCGAGTAAACTGTATCTATGTCCAGATTTTGGGCAAGATAGATTTTTCCGTCCAAATCATTAACTACTCTGCGGTATCTGATGTAAGAGCCGCGATATTCCGTCGCTCCGCCGAGGACATTTGCGCCGAATTCAAAATGAACCGCATCGCCGCTCTCGCTGTTTGCGGTGACAGTGCCGTCGACTACAATGTTGTGATTCTTCCCGTATGCAACGAGAATGCCGGTGCCGCCGTGACCGTCCGAGTGAATTTCGGTGCCTTGCGGAACTATTATCGTATCGTTGTTGCCGTCAACGCGAATGCCCGCCGCGCCGTAGCCGTTCGTCCAGATATTTGCACGCTGAACTACGTTGTTGTTCGAGCCGTAGACGTGCAAACCGACGCCCAATGTCGAAGAGTTGTAGCCGTCAACGTATTGACCGTTCGCCCGCGCCGAAAATCCCTGGTCGTTTATGATATTTTGATTATCGAGGTAAATCGAACGCCCGTAGAAATTTTTTCGGTCAATGTTGTAGCCGATGTCCTGCAGAAGTGCCAATTCCGCCTCCATGAAGGTAGTGTAACTGCGATAATTTTGGTGGCTCATCATGGAGCGGGCAAGTTCGAGGTGGCTGAATTCGGGGAATTTTGTCGAGCCTTCCCAAAGATTAATCGGAATGCCGCTGACTTGCACGCCGTCAAAGCGAGTGAAGGTTTTGCCGCCGAGTGCTTCGGTTACGTTGTCGCCGACGAAATAAAGGTAAGTTCTGCCCTGACGAACTGTCGGATCTACGTTTTCGACGATAAAAACGTCCTCGGCAGTCAAATTTCTGCCCGTCGCCGCCAAGAAAGCATTTTGAATTTCCGGATTGTAAAAATCTTCGGTCGTCATGATCAGCTGATTCGCCTGCGGTGCCAGACCGTTTTGATTTCGCAAGTGCGAAGTTAAATTGTAAGGATTACTTGCTCCGTCGCCTACAGCGACAAAATATTTACCTCCGTATATGAAAGCGTAAGGATGGTTTTCGTTCCTGTCAGCGACAATTCCCAAGCTGTGACCGATTTCGTGGAACATAACGGGCGCAATTTCGACGCTTTTCAGGGCTTGAGGTACCGGCAAGGCATAATGATACCAATTTACCCAACCGAAATTGCCGTCGAGATTGTCCGCACCTATATAAGTGCCGATTCTGATAAATCCGTAAGCATATTCGTCAGGTTCAGTGTCAGCGGATAAAAATTCGTAAAGGTTCGGATAGTATGGGACGACTCTTCCTTTTTGGAAAATTTCGGCGAAAAGGTCGGGATTGTGAGTTTGGGTACCATTCAACTTTGAAACTGAAGTTGCCTCGGCATTTTGTTTGGTGTAAGTGCCGACGAAATATTGAGCGGGTTGATTGATGACGGCACCGGGCGCGAGGATTTCAGCCCACCACATAAAAGCTTTGTTGAGACCGTCTTTTAAGTTTTGCGAAAGATTGTAGGTAAGAATTTTGTAATCGGGAATATCGCCGTCGCCGAAAAAGCTTGCTGTCATTTCGTCTTTATCGTCCGCGCCGTAGTATTGCACATCGAAAATCTGTTTGCCGTCCCAACCGATAGAGTAAGTCTCCATAGCGGACGCAGACAGCGGACAGCCGACGACAAACGCCGCCGCGAGAGTTTTGGCGATTCGCCTCCTTATGTTTTTGGAAATTTTCCTTAGCATGACCTCACTACCTTTCAAACTGCAATTAAGAATTAACCTATTGTAAGTGTTGAAAAAATCTCGTCATTACAACCCGGCAATTTCTGTCAAAATTTTTTCTGCCGCTTCGCGTGGATTAGCCGCCGCCCGAATCGGTCTGCCGATAACCAAATGCGTCGCGCCGTTTTGAAGTGCCGCCGCCGGTGTCGAAATTCGTTGCTGATCGTTTATTTCGGCTCCCGCAGGTCTGATTCCGGGCGTCACGATTAAAAAGTTTTCGCCACAAGCCTCGCGAATCAATTTTGCCTCCTGCGGCGAGGCAACAACGCCGTCAAGCCCAGCTGATTGCGCTTGCTTCGCGAATTCAACGACTTGCTCCGAAATTTTCAACGCGCCGCACCATTCCGCTTGATTAATACTCGTTAGCACCGTTATCGCGATTAGTTTAGGACGTTCGACGCCGCGCAGGTCTGCTTCCTTGCGAAGGGCGTCCGCCGCCGTTTTCATCATCGTGAAGCCGCCCGCCGCGTGCACGTTTAAAATATTCGCGCCGAGATTCATCAGCGAACACAAGCCGCCCGCTACCGTGTTGGGGATGTCGTGGAGCTTTAGGTCGAGGAAAATTTTTTTGTCCTGCGATTTGAGCCACTCAACGACGCCC
>JADEZP010000160.1 GCA_015206805.1 Quinella sp. 1Q7
CCCCGAAGCATTTTTCGCGGCGATGATAAATTCGTTGGCGCACTTCAAGACGTGGTACGCGGTGAGTTTTATCGGGACGTGGTCGCCGCAATGCGACGTGACTTTGCCGCCGATATTTTACCTGCTGTACGGCGTGACGCTGATTTTTTTCGCGCTAAGTTGCGCCGTGCCCGTCAAGCCGCTTGAACGCGCCGTAATGCTTTTCGGAGCGGCAATGTCGGTCGGAGCGTTCTTCATGATGGATTACGTGATATGGTCGTCCGTCGGCGGCGAACTGATTGGCGGCATTCAAGGTCGATACTTCATTCCGCTCGCGCCGATGGTTTTCGTCGCAATATCGTTCCTGCCGACAATGCGCCGACAAAATTCAATCGCGCTGTTCGCGGGACTGTTCGCGGGCATAATGACTTTGTTGACAAATTTTTTCGCGTTCTATTGAATAACGTCGCCGCGCAGTGTAAATTAATGACAACGTAAAAACTTATCGCTTTGTTACAGGAGGTTATCGACATGAAAATTGTTGTACTGGACGGTTACACGCTCAACCCCGGCGATTTGAGCTGGGACGCGCTCAAAGCACTCGGCACTGCCTGCACGGTTTACGACCGCACGAGCTTGACTGACGACGCCGAAATTATTTCGCGAATCGGCGACGCGGAAATCATCTTCACGAACAAAACTCCGCTCACGAAAAAAATCCTCGACGCCTGCCCGAACGTCAAATACATCGGCGTGCTCGCGACGGGCTACAACATTGTTGACGTCGCCGCCGCCAAGGAACGCAACATTCCCGTCACGAACATTCCGACTTACGGCACGACCGCCGTCGCGCAATTCGCAATGGCTTTGCTGTTGGAAATTTGTCATCACGTCGCGCACCACTCCCAAGCCGTGCACGAAGGTCGCTGGGAAAATTGTCCGGACTTTTGTTTCTGGGATTATCCGCTGATTGAGCTGGCGGGCAAGACCATGGGCATTATCGGCTACGGTCGAATCGGGCAGACGACGGGCAAACTTGCGCAGGCGTTCGGCATGAAAGTTATCGCCTTCGACGCAATGCGCGAAGTCGGCACGAAACTCGGCGACTGTGACTTCGTGGAGCTCGATGAGCTGTTCAAAACTTCGGACGTTATCGCGTTGCACTGCCCGCTGTTCCCGTCGACGCAAGGAATCATCTGCCGCGAAAATATCGCCAAAATGAAAGACGGAGTCATAATCCTCAACAACAGCCGCGGACCATTGGTCGTCGAACAGGATTTGCGCGACGCTCTCGACAGCGGCAAAGTCGCGGCGGCGGGACTCGACGTCGTAAGCACGGAACCGATTAAGGGCGACAATCCCCTGCTCGGCGCGAAGAACTGTTTTATCACGCCGCACATCAGCTGGGCACCGAAAGAGTCTCGCGATCGGTTGATGAATATCGCCGTCGACAATCTTAAGGCGTGGCTGGCGGGCAGCGCAGTCAACGTCGTCAATCGGTAATGCGCCGAATATTTTTACTCCTCCTGCTTGACGCGGCTGTAAGCGGCGGGGCGGCGGCATACGTTTACTTTACGCGCGGCGCGGACGCGGCATTAATGGCGGGGCTGTCGATTTTTATCGCGGCGTCTCCGATATGCCTGATACTTGCGTCTCCGTTCACGCTGTATTTGACGGGTCGAAAACTCGCGGAACTCGGCGTGACGTTGCGCAATTCCGACGCGCTGAAAATTTTGGCGGAAGTGAACGTCGTCGCCCTGCCCTACAATCGCGTGCTGACCGACGGCGCGTATTACGTCACGGATTTGGTGCCGTCCGCCCTGTCGCAGGCGCAACTGCTGACAATGGCGGCAAGTGCCGAACGCGACGCGCAAAATATCTTCGGGCGGATAATTTACGATACGGCGGTAAGTCGCGCGCTCCAACTGCAAAAGGCGACGGACTTCCGCGAATTGCCCGGTCGCGGCGTGGAGACAACAATTCAATCCGTGACTGTGCGCGTCGGAAATCCCGCGTGGCTCGAAAGCGTCGACGTGTCAATCGGCGCAAATTTCCGCACGCGAATCGATCAGCTCCTTGTGCGCGGCAAAACCGTCGTCGTCGTCGCCACGGGCAGAATTGCTCGCGGAATCATCGCGCTCAAAGACGAAAGCTCACCTGCCGCAAAAAAATTTCTCGGCGAACTCCTGCGCGGAGGTCTCGAAACTCTGTTGCTCACCTCCCAACCGAAAAAGATGGCTCACCGCATTGAAAAGGAATTCGCACTTACGCATATCCGCACGAATCTCACGCCCGAATCAAAAGCTCGCGAAGTTCAAATTTTCCGCGCAAAGGGCAACGTCGTCGCGGTAATCGGTACCGACGTGCAAGACCTGCCCGCGCTTGCAGGTGCCGACGTTTCATTGCTAATTAGGAATGAGGAATTAGGAATTAGTAATGATGACTTCAAGCCCGATTTTGAATTGCCGACGCTCGAAAGTTTTCTGCCGGTCAAAAACATTTCCCGCAAGGTCGTAAACGTCCTCAAGCTCAACCGACGGCTCGCGCTCGCCTCATGGGTCGTTACGGTGCCGCCCGCGCTATTGTCCGCGTTCGACTTGTTGCCGATAACCTTCCACCCGCTTATGTCCGTCGCAGGCGTGGCAATTTTCTCCGCTCTGATTCTGACAAACTCCCTGCGCTCAAAGTAAAGGAGGCGTTCACCATGACCGAACAAGAACAAATCAACGCCGAAGTTCAAATGAAACTTGCACTGCAGGACGCGAAATTTAACGTCTTCATGCAGGAAATGCGCGACCGCGACAATCAGCGCGCGGAAGACATTCGCGAACTTCGACAAGACATCAAAAGTATTCGCGCCGATATGCAGAACATGCTCAACAGCAACCGCAACTTGAACATTGTCACGATACTCGGCGTCGCCGCAATCGTAATCGCCGTCTTGCTCAAATGATCTTGCAAGGAGGTGTTTATCATGACCGACCAAGAAAAAATTAACGCCGAAGTCCAAATGAAACTTGCACTGCAGGACGCGAAGTTTAACGTTTTCATGCAGGAAATGCGCGACCGCGACAATCAGCGCGCGGAAGACATTCGCGAACTTCGACAAGACATCAAAAGTATCCGCGCCGATATGCAAAACATGCTCAACAGCAACCGCAACTTGAACAT
>JADEZP010000085.1 GCA_015206805.1 Quinella sp. 1Q7
TTACGAATCAATTTGGCTACATCGGATTCGTATTTGATGAAGTCTTTGTACTCTTCAGCCGTCAACAAAAAGTTTCTGCCGTCAGTAGGACAGGAACCGACGAATATTGGCGGTACGTCTTCGCGCAAAGGATTGGCTTGCGGCAAGACGATGACGTTGGGAGCGTCGAGAAGATAAGCGTTTATGTTTTCGACGTCACGAACACTTTGCTCGTTAAAAATTCTTTTGGTTGGCGCGTGAAAGTTGGCAAAGCCGATAATGACGCAATGGACGGCGGCAATGTCCGTGCTCTCACTTGTCCACTTAAAAGTTTGATGAACAAAGTTGACGACGACACCGCGCCCGAAAAGATACGTCCACAGCGGCGGAACGGCAATTCCCTGCGCAATAGAATTCGTCGCAACAAACGCGCAAGCAGTTTTCGTGCCGTGAATAAAATCGGCGGCTTTTTTGAACCAGCAAGCAACGTAATCGAGGTTGCCGTAACCGGAAATGCCCGCGAAAATTTTTGCCATATCGGACTCGTGCGCGGGCATTGCAATTTTGCCGACGAAGGGCGGGTTGCCGATGATGAAATTTGGTTGCGGACAAATTTTTTGCCAATCAGTTTGCAAGGCGTTCGCCTCGTGAATGTTAGCGTAACTTTTGAGCGGCAGAAAATCCAAGTCGTGATGAATGATTTCTTGCGTTTCCTGAATCATTTGGAGTTCGGCAATCCAAAGTGCTGTTTGAGCGACGGCAACAGCAAAGTCGTTAATTTCAATGCCGTAAAATTGTCCTATAGAAATTTTGATTGGGTTGACGAATTCGCCGAGCTGAATTTGAGAGCCGAAAAGTTCTTTAAGCACGTCGTTTTCAAGTCGACGCAACGACAAATAACTTTCAGTCAAAAAATTACCTGAGCCGCAAGCAGGGTCGAAAATTTTTATCGCGGCGAGTTTATCTTGAAATGCGAGCAAATTTTTCTTGCGATTGCGGGCAGATTGTTTGATTGTTTGAAGTTCGCCGCGCAAGGCGTCGAGGAAGAGCGGGTCAATAACCTTATGGATATTTTCTGTTGAAGTGTAGTGCATTCCGCCCATTCGACGAGTTTCGGGATTAAGCGTTGATTCAAAGACCGCGCCGAAGATAGTCGGAGAAATGCTCGCCCAGTTGAATCCACTGCTTGCCTCATCTAACAAAAGATTTTTAATGTCTGGAGTGAAGTTGGGAATTTCAATCGCACCGTCGAATAAACCGCCGTTGACGTAAGGAAAATTTTTCAACTTATCATCAAGGTAAGGGTCGCGCATGTCAAGCGGAGTGTTGAGCGTCGCGAAGAGGTCGAGCAGGTCTCGGCGAATATTTCTTGCTCCTTCGAGGTAGTCGCGAAAAATTTTGTGTTTGCCAAAAATACCTGCGCTTTCGGCATATAAACAAAAAACAAGCCTTACACACAGCTTGTTGAGACTGATGAACGACGCGGCGGAATTCGGATTGATATATTGCCCGCGCAGAGCGTCATAAAGTTTACCAACGATTTCACCGGCTTTGAGAGAAAGTTCAAGCTCGACGCGCAGTTTGTTCTTTGTCTCGTCAACAAGAAAATCGAAGGCATGGAATTTTTCGGGCAACTCGGAAAAAATTTTTTCGTCGGCTTGGCAAGAGTCTCCATGTCGTAGATAAGGAACTCGGCGAAGTTGCAGACAATAATCCAGCGCGGACGCATTGAATAAGGTAGACTGCTTCCGTAGCGTTGCGCTTATTCATAAGGCGTCAAATTAGAGCCGTCGGACTGGGATTTTTCTTGAGACAAATTTTCCGTCAATGACTTTTGCTCAATGATGACTTTAGTATCAGGTAAAAAGGCGTCAATGAAACTGGTGTGCTTAAGTTTTACAGGAACTTCAAAGCGGATAAATTTTTCGGGTTCAGAGACTCTCAACACTTCGCGCAGAAAGCTAAGCCAAAAAGAATGAGTTTCGCCTTTTTCGTACCCTCCTCCGCTCCATTGAGCAACAAATTTTTTTACGTCATTCATTATTCAATCTCGATGTCAAAACGTGCTTGGAGAGCGTCATCCATATTCCATTCAAGCTTGCGCACTTTTTTCAAGCTCCTTTATACGTTCCAAGGAAAGATTGGTGAACTTAAGAATTTTATCGAGTGGCTCACCATCACGAAGCATGTTGAGAGCAACCTCTTCAATGCCTTCATCGCGACCTTCGTCGAAACGAGCTTGCAAGGCGTCGTCCATATTCCATTCAAGAGCCAACATATTCGATACCTCCTCGGAATGTTCGATAAGATAATTGCCCATGATGCCGTGTTCGAGACAGAATTTGACGGCATGACTGATAGCGTCGCGGCGAGAAAGTCCAAGTCGAATACCTTCTTTGACTTTGCCTACAAGAGTGCTGTAGTCGAAAAGATACCGACATTTTTGCAACAAGGGCTGAGGCAAGCCGTAGTTTATGTTAAAGGCAGAGACGACGAGTTCAAGAGAATCGGAGTCGCCGCCAAAGGCGTCGGACAGGTGCATTTTTCTTTGCAAAGGTTCGCGTTTATCGCCGTCGTAAAGCACGAAAAATTTTGGTTTAGGGAACTTGATTAAGCCTTTGTTGTAAAGCTTGTTCTTGTTCTTAACCAAATTGTTGAGGAGTTCGGCAACATAGGAAAGACAGCGAAAGGGCATATTTTCGTTTACTGTAGTTTGATGTTCGACAAGCACGAGGAAATGGTTGTCGATTGTGCAGGAGATGTCATTCTTCTGCTTGTCGAAGAAAATACCTTCAAGGGTGTTGATGTTCAGTTTGTCAGGATTATCGTACTTGGTATCGAGAACAGCGTTACAAAGAGAAAGAAGTCGCTCAGGTTCGTTGAAGTAAGAGCGGAAGAGCGAATCGCGATATCGAGCGTTAGAATTTGCCATAAACTCACCTCGTTGAGATTATAACATAAGGAATCAAGATAAGAAAGAGCAATCCTAAAAAGTATAGATAAACATTTTTTCCGCTTTTGAAGGTGTTTTGACGGGAGGTCGCAAAGTCGGCACTTCAATTTTCGGTTGTATTCTGTCTTCAAGGCTGACGAGTCGGAAACGTTTCTTCGGCGGCTCGGCGGGAACGAAAGTCCATTTTTGATTTTCGATTTTGATTCGGACGCGCTCCGAGGGCGACGGCAGTTTAATATCGAGTGCTTCCGCCAAAACGTTTGTCATTGTGCAATCGCAACGCAAAACTTCTTCGGGCGACAAGTTTCCGAACATTCCCGCCCAAGAATTGTGCAACATGAGCATATCGTAATCCGCAACGTCCCGCAAATGACGATTTTGCTCGAAATAATAAATCGGATAATGTCGTTCACAGTTTGCCAACGTCAACGGTTCATCTTGCGGAATGATTTTCAATTCGGGCATTACAAGTTTGGCGTCAAGTACGTTTATTTCATCCAAATAAAACTTTGCGAACGGGTTGATAAAACTGTTGCCCAAAAAGAACGGATTGATCTCCGTTGAAGGCTTCAAGTTGCGCAATCTTTCTTTCATGAACTCAAACCAAACGTTCATGCACTTGGCGGCGGACGGCGTGTTTATAAAAGCCATATGAACTTTTCTTGAATCGGGATAGCCGAAAAAAACCGTGCGATTTTGTTCGTCGGGCAGGAAATATTTTTCGGCGTCGGAGTTCAAAATTATTGTGTCGGCGTCAAGCCAAATTCCGCCGCGCTTGGCAAGGAGCGCAACTCTTATTGCGTCAGAAACGTGTGCAAGATTGAATCTGCCCGAAAACAATTCCAAACCGAGTTCACGCATGTCGATGTAGTTGCCGATATTTTTATAGTCGAGCACGACGATTTCGGCGTTGGGCAGAAATTTTTTCCACGTCTGCATACAAAGCTGAATGTAGTACGGAATTTTTTCGCGCGGCTCCCAAAATGTGTAAACAAACATTTAAACACCTCCGAAAAAAATTTTAGCGCATTGCCGCGTTGAAGTCAATTCGTCAGCGCAAGGAATGTTTCTTCAAGCGAATGTCCCGCGCAAAGATTTTTCGTCGTGTCCAGCGCGACAAGCCGTCCGCGCTTGAGTATCGCCACGCGGTCGCACAAAAATTCCGCCTCCTCGATGTAATGCGTCGTCAAGATGATTGTGATTCCGCGCGCCTTGAGCTCAAGCAACAACTCCCAAATTTTTCGGCGGACTTGCGGATCAAGCGCGACGGTCGGCTCGTCAAGCAACAAAATTTGCGGGCGATGAATCAGTGCACGGACAATCAGCAGTCGCCGCTTCATGCCGCCCGACAGCTCACGCACGCCCGAATGCCGCACGCGCTCAAGCTCAACGAATTTCAACAGCTCATCAATTCGCGCGCGCCGCTCAACCTTCGGCAGATGATGCAGTCGCGCGTGGAGCTCAAGATTTTCCTCAACCGTCAAGTCTTGGTCGAAGTTCAGATGTTGCGGCACGAGTCCGAGCAAGCTTTTGACGAAAATTTCATTGCCGAGCGTCGGTCGTCCGTCGAAAAAAATTTCGCCTGCCGTCGGCTTGAGCTGGAGCGTCAACATTTTAATCGTCGTCGTTTTGCCTGCGCCGTTCTTGCCGAGTAAGCCGAAGACTTCGCCGCGCTCAATCGTAAAGCTCACGCCGTCGACTGCCCGCGTCGCGCTGAATGTCCTGTGCACATCACGAAGTTCAATCACATTTGCAAACCTCCCGCAAAAAATTTTTCAACATATGAACGCGGTAAGCGACTTTAAATTGTCATAACGTCGCGGCGCGTCTGCAGGATGCAACGTCACGTTGCCCTCCCGCAAAAAATTTCATTGCAACTTCAGAATTTACGGTGTACAATATAAATCACAATTATTATAGTTAATTTATTCGGCTTCTTCAAACCAAAGGAAGTGATCCACATGGAGCTTAGGCAACTTGAGTATTTTCAGATGGCAAGCCGCCTGAAAAACATCACTCGCGCCGCACAACGCCTTCGAGTCTCACAGCCGAACATCACCGTCGCGATAAAGAAACTTGAGGCGGAACTTGGCGTTCAACTTTTCGACCGCAGTCAAAAGCAACTGACCTTGACGCCCGAAGGCAAAGTTTTCCTCAAGCGAATCGAACTGGCACTGCGCAACATCGACGACGCCATTTTGGAAGTCAACGACTACAAACAGCTGCAAAAGGGCACAATCAAAATCGGTATTCCGCCGATGATGGGCGCGTATCTGTTCCCGAAAGTTTTTTCCGGCTTCCGACACCTGCACCCGAATCTTGACGTGTTGCTTTACGAGGAAGGCTCGGTTACCATTCGCGACAAGCTCGAAAGTGACGAACTCGACTTCGGGATTATACTCGTGCCCGAAAACGCGCCGAACCTCAACGTGCTCAAGATGAGCCGCAATCAGCTGATGGTTTGCGTGTCGGAAAAAAGTCCGCTCGCCAACAAAAAATCGATAACGCCGAAAGATATTGCCGCGTCCGATTTAATTATGATGAAAGAGGGCTCGTACCTGCGGCAAGTCGTTCAAAGCAAGTTGTCCGCGCTGAAAATTTCGCCGCGCACCGTGCTTGAGTCGGGGCAAATCGTCACGATTAAAGGTCTCGTCGCGCATCAAGTCGGAATCGCCTTCCTGCTCGACTTTATCTGCCAAAACTCGCACGACATAGCGTCAATCCCGTTTTATGAGCCGATATTTGTCGACATCGGCTTGGCGTGGAAAAAAGAAAAATACGTTTCCAAAGCCGCGCAGGCGTTCATCGATTTTTGCAAGCAACCGCTGTAAGAAAAATATATTTGACCGAAAAGAGACGCTCGACCAAAAATCGGGCGTTTCTTTTTTGCGCGGTTAAGCAGTCGTTGCTGAAAGCGATAAATTTAAGGGGCGCGCATGGACGCGCGCCCTCGACCGCCGCCGTTAGAAAACGTGATGTTTTCGTAGGCGGCTGTCTTTCTTTTTGCTACTTTTTCTTTGGACAAGCAAAGAAAAAGTAGTTCAATAATACTCAATCGAAATTGAAACGTTCGGACGGCGCACCGCCGCAATTTGACGACAGCCGCTAATTTTGTGCCGTGAAACTTGTCCCCCGCCGCCTAAGTTGCTATAATCGGCGCAACTAATTTTTCGGGAGTGATTGACTGATGATAAGAATTCTGCTCGCCGAAGACGACAGCCGCCTCGGCAAATTGATTGAGTACATGCTCACCCAAAATAAATTTAACGTCGAATGGATAACCAACGGCGCGGATATCTTCGAATACGCCATGTACTCCGAATACGACATTTTGATTCTGGATTGGATGATGCCCAACGTCAGCGGTATCGACGCGTGCCGTCAACTGCGCGAAGCGGGCTACGAACGCGCGATTATCATGCTCACCGCCAAAGACACCGTCGAAGATCGCGTTATGGGTCTCGACGCCGGCGCGGACGATTACCTTGTCAAGCCGTTTGAATTCGACGAACTGCTTGCACGCCTTCGCGCACTCGGACGCCGCTCCACGCAAAAAATCCAGCAGGAAGTTATCGATATCGGCGACTTCACGCTAAACCGCACGACGAAAGTCCTCATGCGCAAAGATCAAGTGATTCAGCTGTCGCCGCGCGAATTCCAAATCTTCGACCTGCTTGCGCAAAACTTGGGCGTCGTCGTGCCGCGTGACATAATCCTTGACCGCATATGGGGACTTGAACGCGACATCACTTCCAACAACATCGATTCGTACATGAAAATTTTGCGCAAGAAACTTACCGAAGTCGACGACGGCTCAATCGCAATTAAAACCGTTCGCGGCATCGGCTATCGACTTGAGGCTTAAACTACATGGAAATTTTCGGGCGCAGTCGGCGGCGACTTGCCTTTGCCTACGCGCTGATTATGTGCCTGTTCATGGCGTTGATAATTTTCGTAATGCACATCGTTATGAACTGGTCAATGTTTTCCGAACAGGCGCAGGAACTTTCGGACGCGGCGGCGGGCGTTGCCGAGGCGCAGACTTTCTATCTGCAAAATCCAAATGACGCCGTCGACGAAAACCGCTACTACAAAAGCGTAAACGACCGCTTGTTCTTCTACATCTTCACCGAGGACAAGCGGCTTGTTCGTTTTGAGCGGGCGTCGTTCCGCATTGAGCAATTCGTTTTGGACGTTATCGAATCGTGGAACATCGACGAGGGCAAAGTTGAAGTCTTCCGCCACTCCAACGAGACCGGGCAGCTCAATACCGTGATGATGACGTCGAAAAAAATTGTCACCGCAAACGCCGTGCAGACGCTTTACGTCGGCAAGGACGTGACCGCGCTGTATTCGGGCTTGCAGAAGGCGACATACGCGCAAATTTTCTTGGGATTCGTCGCGCTGTTAATCGCGTCGGCAATCGGCTACTTCATGGCGGGACGCGCCCTTGTGCCGCTCAAGGAAGCTTACGACAAGCAAAAACAATTCGCGGCGGACGCGTCGCACGAACTTAGAACGCCGCTTGCAGTCGTTATGGCGTCGGCGGACTTACTTTTGGCGGACCCGTCGATACAAAATCCGTTCCTGCGTCAAGTCCTCGAAGATCTCAAGAGCGAAGTCAAGAAGATGACCAATCTCGTCAGCGATTTGCTCATGGTCGCACGCAGTGACAATAACGCGCTCAAAGTCAAAATTCAGCGGCTCGACCTCACGGAAATTTTAATGCAGGTTATCCGCACGATGACGCCAATCGCGGAGAAAAAAAATATCCGACTCGCCGGCGAACACTTCCGCAAAGCCCCCATTAACGCCGACGAACAGCGCATTAAACAGCTCGCGATAATTTTGACGGACAACGCAATCAAGTACACGCCCGAAGGCGGCTCGGTGCTAATTGATCTTGAGCAGGTCGACAATACGCGCGTGACGTTCTCCGTGATTGACAGCGGTATCGGCATTGCGCCCGACGACCTCGACAAAGTTTTTGAGCGGTTTTATCGCGTCGACAAGGCACGTTCTCGCGAAATGGGCGGCAACGGGCTCGGACTTGCAATCGCCGCCGAAATCGTCAAACTCCACGACGGGAAAATTTCCGTTGCGTCGAAGCTCGGCGAAGGCACGAAATTTACCGTCGAGCTGAAAGTTACGCCCAAAAAATAAAACAGCCCCCGCAACGTCACGGGGGCGATTTTTTTTCAGTCGGTAAGCAGTCGTTGCAAGCCCAACACAATCGCCAACAGTCCCAATAAAATTCCGCCCGCGATAATCAGCGTCCGCTTGCCGTTATGTTCGACGTTGTTCATTTGGCTGAAGCCATACGTCAGGAACAGGCACAATCCGCCCTCCGCAAAGTAAGTCGCCGTGAAGCTGTGGACGTATTGTCGCAAACTTCTCGCGGAGTCGAAATCAATGCTGCTGTAAGTCCAGTAAGCGGCACCTGCAGTAAAAGTGAGCATCCACGCAATCATCGACAGATACGCCAAGCCGTTGTCGCCGACCATGTCAAGCACGCGCTTGCGGCTGAACGTCAGCACGGCGAACAAACCGTAAACGCACAATACGAACGCCACGCCGCCGAAAACAATCAAAATTATGTTCATATGACCTCCAAAGTTTTGCGCAGGAATTCTTCGGCGAAGTCGGGCGCGTCCGAACACGTCACGAAGCCGCCCAAAGACTTCGGCGCGAAGGCAACGTCGGCAAGCTCAAGCATCGGCAAATCGATTGAGCTGTCGCCCGCCGCGAAAATTTTTGTCGCCGAAAATTTTTCCGCCAGCCGTCGAAGCGCGTTGCCCTTATTGAGCGCGGGCGGGAACAGATAAATTTTTTTGCCCGTATGTTGCGCCGTCAAGCTCGTGTCGAAAAAAATTTCGTCGGCGTCGAGTTCGTCGCGGCACCGCAGAAATAAAAAACTCCCGTCAACAATGCGGTAAATGTTGAATCGCTCATCGGTCGAAAATTTTTCGCGCAAGGTCTCCAGCTCGTCGGCATACGGCAAAACGGCGTCGCGCAGGAAATTTTCTTGACGGTCGCCGTCCAAAATGTACGCGCCGTTCGCGACGACTGCATACCTCGGACGAAAATTATTCGCCCAAAAAATTCGTCGGTACTGTTCGATTGAACGCGTCGTTATCGGCACGAACGGCACCTGCGCGGCAAGCTGCTTGAGCAACTCCAAAGCCGTCGGAGTGATGAAACTTTGTTCGCGCCCGTCGTAAAGCTCAACGCAAATGTCGCCGTTACGTCGCCTTTTGTGCGAATGAATCAACGTGTTGTCCAAATCGCACGCAAATAAAATTCCCATGTCAATTGTCCGCGAGCCTCCGAATCAGTCCGCACGCCTTGTAATTTCGTAGCGGGTAGATTTCAAGCGGTGCGCCCTTCTCCTTTGCAAGCTGATACAAATGTCCGAGATGATCGTCGTCGCGCAGACTGTGCACCAAAATTTTCCACGGCACGCGGCGCAACAATACCCGCGTCGCCTCACCGATACTCGGCTTGATTAAATTTATGTCGTCGATTGCGAAGTCGGCGGCGATTTTTTTTACCTCGGCAAGCCCGCTGTTTTGAGCGACGGCGGAAATTTTTATCGGCGGGCAGTCGTCGAAGTGCGCCTCAATCGCGTCAATGAATTGGTACGTCAAATCCTTGTCGGCAAGTTCGCGATAGAATGCCGCGCCGTGGAAGTCGTTCGAACCGATTATGTCGCCGCGCAGAAAAGTTCGGCTCAACAAGCCCGACACCGTCGAATTCAGGCAGGAGCTCACGATTAAAAAATCTTCGTGCGTGCCGCATTTTTCGGCAACACCCGCAGGGTCACTCAAGACTGCAAGCCCCGGGCTCACGTGCGGAAAATTTTTCATGGCGGCGGAAAGTTCGCGTTGAATCGCGCCTTTGCCCGTCCAGCCGTCGACAAATTGAATCGTTTCGGGCGCGTGTCGCGACAAAATAAAATTCACGGCGTTCGCGTCAATGCCGACCCCGCGAATGATTGAGATCGTGTAATGCGTCGCCGCGCAGTCGAAAAATTTTTCAAGCGCGTGCTTAATCAGAATGCCGATTGGAGTTCCTGCGCGGGCAAGCGAAACTAACGTGACGTTGCGCCCTTTGTCGCGGAAAATTTTTTCGGCAACGGCTTTGACGGCGGCGGCGGTAATTTTGGCATAACGATTGAGCGCGTCTAAATACGCCCGCAAATATTTTTCCGACGGCTCGTATTCCAGCGGCAACATTTCCGAATAATGGTGTCCCGCTTGAATTTGCGCCTCGCGTTCAGCCGTGCCCAGCGGCTCGACAAGCCCGCTGATGTCTTTGAGCAAAATCGTTACGTCTTGCGGTCGATACGTTCCAAACACGTCAGCACCTCACGATGAAAATTTTTTCGACGCCGTGAACGTTGAGCGCGGCAACCAAATCTTCCGCACCCGTAGAAAAATTTTCGGCGTCGGTCACGATAACGGCGGCGGCATAAAATTTCAAGTTGTAGATAAACGTCGTGCGCGTCGCGTCGTAAAAACTGCGGAGCCTGCAACCTTCGCGGACGGGATAATTTTCGTCGCGGCTTATGCCAATAGGACTGCGCGTCGTCGAGTGCGTGACGACCGAAAAATTTTCGCGCTCAAGACTGCGGGCGGCGACAATTGCGGGCAACATGAATTCTTCCGTGCCGAGAACGAGCACTTCTCCCGAAATATTTTCGCGCTTGAGCATGTCGACGACGAACTTTCCGACGCCTTCGCATTGGGCAAAATATTCGCCGACCTTCACGCCGCGCCGAGCGTCCGCCGAAAATTTCACGTCGCGAATCGTGACGGGCTTATCGACGCGCTCAACCGACTGCGCGGGCTGAACGGAAAATTTTTCCACGTCGAAGGTTGACGGCTCAAGCTCAACCAACGCGACGGGCTTTATGCCGACAATTCCGAATGCGATTCGCGACTCCGGCGACAATCGACTGATTATCGACGCCGCGCAAAGTTTTTTGTCGAGGAGCGCGGGGAATTTTTCGATGAGTTGGCTGAAGATGTTCAGCAGCGTTTGCCCCGTCGACAGCTCGTCGTCAACGAACACTACCGACGGCGTCCGCTCAAGCAGTGCGGCGAAATTTTCCGCGTAAAGTTTTTGTTCGGGCGCGTGACTGTGTTCCTCCAAAAATTCCACGAACGTCCCCGCGAAAGTTTCACGCGTCGTTTGCAGGTAAATGCACTCGTTCGACAAATTTTTCGCTACGACCGCTCCGATTGCCGTTGCCGTCTCCGCGAATCCGATTACAAGCCGTGCGTCGGGGAATTTTTCGGCGACCTGCCGTCCGAGCGCGTTCATCATGTCGAGCGCGGCAGTCGGGCTTACGGGCAGATGTTTGCCCTGTAACGGATTGACCAGCAAAAATTTTCGGCGCGTGTTATTGAGCCGTTTTGCGACGCGCAACACGTCCGAAGCCGTATAATTTTTCATGACGTCACCCCGTAAAGTTCACTCAAGATTTTGATTCGCCGAGCCCATGCCAAGTGACATTTAACTTCGTTCATGCGCGAGCCGTCGGAACTTTTCATAACGCCGTGAGTCGACGATTTCCAATCGAGCAACTGATTCGCGTCGTCGAGGTCGGTTTGCGTGACCTTGAGGCTGTCGAATATCAGCGGCAACTGCGCGGGGTGAATCGCGCTTTTGCCGACGAAGCCGTTGGCGCGGTCGAGCTCAAGTTCCCGTTGAAGTCCGCGTGCCCATGCGCCGCCGTTGTCGCCGTTAAAATAATTCCACACCGAGCCCGCAACGACGTATTCCGCCGCGAAGACGTTCAGAATGTCAATCAGCACGTCGCGCACGACGCCGATATCGTAAATCGTTTGGTTGATGTTGCGCCGCAGACCATACAGCTTGCAAAAATCGTTGACGCCGACGCGAATGTTGAGCACGATTGATTTTATCTCGTCGAGTGCCTGCTTGAGCGACAAAAGCTCCGTGCGCCGCGTTGAAAGACTTGCGACGCGTGAACTTTCGAGCGTGGGCATTA
>JADEZP010000086.1 GCA_015206805.1 Quinella sp. 1Q7
CCCGTTGAACGACGCGCCGTAGCCGACGCTGGTCGGAACCGCGATAACGGGACGCGCCGTCAACCCGCCGACGACGCTGGCAAGTGCGCCTTCCATGCCCGCGACGACGATTATCACGTTGGCGGACGTTATCTCGTTCATGTGCGCGAACAGCCGATGAATTCCCGCGACGCCGCAATCGTAGCACGTGCCGACAGCGTTGCCCCAAAGATAAGCCGTCAGCCGCGCCTCCTCCGCGACGGGAACATCACTTGTCCCGGCCGTCACGACAAGAATTTTACGCCGTTTGTCGCGCTCAAGTGTCGTGTCGCGGTCAACGTAAATCATTCGCGCCGTCTCGTCGTAAACAGCGGCAGGAACGTCCTCGCGCAGGAACTCGAATTGCTCACGGCTCGCGCGACTTGCGATTAAATTGCCCGCGCTCCGTTCGTAAAGATTCTTGAAAATAATTTTGAGCTGCTCGTTAGTTTTGCCGGGCGCGTAGACGACTTCGGGGAAGCCTTGGCGCAGTTCGCGACCGTGATCAATTGACGCGAAGCCGAAATTTTCCACGGCGTCCGACGAAAAATTTTTCAGCCGCGTCAAAGCCTCCGACTCCGTCACCGCGCCCGATTTGTAGCCGCGCAGGAGTTCAAGCAAAATTTTTTCCGTCATGCAGTTCACCTCGGCGACAGAATAAATCATGAAGTGCGCTTAAAGTCAACCGTTGCCGCAAGCGTGGACGCTTGACCCAACGGGTGTTCCCCGCGACGTTGCGGCGATTGAAACTTTTTACTGCGTATGAATCATTTTACGTTGCCGTCGAGCATGGCGAGCAAATATTTCGCGGGCACGCCGATAATCGGTTTTTCGGGCGCGAATGAGTCCGTCAAGCCGTCCTGCGCCCGTTGAAGTGCCTGCAGTTGCGCTGATTCGTCGCACGCCGCCTGCAAAAGCTGTTCGTGCTCAAAAAGTTCCTGTTCGGCTTTGAGACGCGCTTTGAGACGCTTGAGCCGCCGCTCCCAATAAGTTTCCTCTTCGACGTGCGGGGCGTCATGCTTATGAATCGCCGACATATGCCCGCGAAAATCTTCACGCGTCGCGCCGAATTCCATAACCTCATGATGCCCGTAAGTGCCTGGATAAAAGCACAGATAATCGGGGCAGTTGAGCTCCTCGCGCACGCCGTCAAGCACCCACGCCTCGTAAGCGGGATCGTTCTGCATGGCGGCAAAGCCCGCGTCTGAAATTACAACCGTCACGTCGTCGCGGTATCGGCTGAAGTGTCGCGGGATGTTCTGAATTTGCGCCTCGATGTAAGACTTGTAGTCGTCGAGCGACATTTCCTGCGGAGAAATTTTTTTGAGACCGTCACGCGCCCGCGAAAGTATTTCGTCGTAAGTTTCGGGCGTGTTGTGAAAATTTTCGACGCGCCGTTCCAAATCCTCCATTAACGTGACCGCGCCGCCGATGCAAAGATTGTCCAGATGAATTTCGTTGCCCGTCATGGTATCGCCTCCTTTGCAAGTGTATCGTCGCGTGGCGGCTTGAGCGTAAAAAAAATCCCCGCCGAAATTTCGACAGGGAAAATTTTTTTTGACGTTGCGTTGATTTATAAGACGCCGCACGCCGAAGCAACGACGTAAGCGAGAGCACCGCCGCACAACGGTCCGAGAATCGGCACCCACGCGTAACCCCAATCGGAGCCGCCTTTGCCGGCAATGGGCAATATCGCGTGAGCAATGCGAGGACCGAGATCGCGGGCAGGATTCATTGCGTAACCTGTGGGACCGCCGAGCGACAAACCTAACGCCCAAATCAGCACGCCGACGATATACGGACCGTAACCGGGCACGAGCTGACCAATCGGCTTGCTGAAAATCATCCAGATAACGAACATCAGGAAGAACGTCGCTATCATTTCGCACAGGAAGTTTGCACCGAGACTGCGGATTGCGGGCCCCGTCGCGAAGACGCCGAGTTTTGTTGCAGGGTCGGGAGTTTCTTCCCAATGCGGCAGGTAAGCGAGCCAGACGATTGCCGCGCCGACGATTGCGCCGACGAGTTGCGCCGCTGATGTCGCCAACAATTGCGGAATGGTGTAAATGCCCGCCATCGTCTTCGCAAGCGTGACTGCGGGATTCAAATCGCCTTGGGGTGCGCCGAGTGTCGTTGCCGTGAAGACGCCGAGCGTGACTGCAAATCCCCAGCCGACCGCTATGCAAATCCAGCCGCCGCCTTGACCTTTAGATTTCGTCAACGACATGTTCGCACAGACGCCCGCGCCGAAGACGATAAGCACCATCGTGCCCATAAATTCGCCAAATAAGTTATCCATTACGATACCTTCTTTCTGCGTATGAATGAATGCAGGTCGAAGAGCGGGAGGCGAAAAATTCCCGCCCTCCGAAAAAATTTCACGCAGTGAGCCGTCAGTCGTCGTTGAGCCAGTTCATTGCGTGCTTGACAGCTTTGCGCCAGCCCTTGTAAAGCGCGTCAGCCTCGTAACGTTTCATTTCGGGTTCAAAGCGAGTTTCAAGCTGCCACGCGGATTTAAGCTCGTCTTTATTCTTCCAGACGCCGACGGCAAGTCCCGCCAAATACGCCGCGCCTAAAGCAGTCGTTTCGACGATTTGCGGACGGTCGACGGGCACGCCGAGTAAGTCGGCTTGGAATTGCATAAGCAGATTGTTCGCGGACGCGCCGCCGTCAACTTTGAGCGCGGAAAGTTTTTCGCCGCTATCAGCCTCCATCGCCTCCAAAACGTCGCGCGTCTGATATGCAAGCGAATCGAGCGTTGCGCGGACAATGTGAGCCTTCGTGGTGCCGCGAGTGAGACCGATAATCATGCCGCGAGCGTTCATGTCCCAATACGGAGCACCGAGTCCGACGAACGCGGGCACGAAGTATACGCCGCCCGTATCCTTGACTTTTTTGGCGACCCATTCGGAATCGGGCGCGCTGTCGACCATGCGAACGCCGTCACGCAACCATTGAATTGCCGAGCCCGCGACGAAAATTGAGCCTTCAAGCGCGTATTCGACTTTGCCGTCGAGACCCCAAGCGATTGTCGTGACCAGCCCGTTTTTGGACTTGTGAATTTCGGTGCCCGTGTTCATCAGCATGAAACAGCCCGTGCCGTAAGTATTTTTGGCGGTGCCGGGCTCGAAGCAGTTCTGTCCGAAAAGCGCGGATTGTTGGTCGCCAGCCGCGCCTGCAACGGGAATGACTGCGCCGAGGACAAGCGGATTCGATTCGCCGTAAACGTAGGACGACGGCTTGACTTCGGGCAGAATCGCCTTCGGAATGTCGAGATAGCTCAAAAGTTGGTCGTCCCACTCAAGCGTGTTGATGTTGTAAATCAGCGTGCGCGACGCGTTGGAATAATCGGTGACGTGAACTTTGCCGCCCGTGAGTTTCCAAATCAGCCACGTGTCAATCGTGCCGAAGAGCAATTCGCCAGCCTCCGCACGTTCGCGCGCGCCTTCGACGTTGTCAAGGAGCCATTTAATCTTCGTGCCGGAAAAGTACGCGTCGATTTCCAAACCGGTTTTGTCGCGGAATTCGTCGGCGTGTTGAGCTTTGAGAGCTTCGGCGATTGGCGCAGTTTGCCGCGATTGCCAAACTATCGCGTTGTAAATCGGACGCCCCGTCTTTTTGTCCCAGATAACGGTTGTTTCGCGCTGATTCGTAATGCCGATTGCGGCAATGTCGCTTGCGATAAGGTCGGATTGTTCGAGAGCCTCTTTCATGACGGCGACCATCGTGCTCCAAATTTCGTCGGCATCATGTTCGACCCAACCGGGCTTCGGGAAATGTTGCGTGAATTCGCGTTGCGCGACGCCGACAATTTTGGAGTTGCGGTCGAAAATAATTGCGCGGTTACTGGTCGTGCCGGCGTCGAGTGCCATTACGTATTCTTTTGCCATTAAAATTCCTCCCATGTTGTGAACGGATTGACGCGGAAAATTTTTTTGCCGAGCATCACCTCCCGAAGTCACTTGAACAGCTCAAGCAGTTGCTTGCCGATTAAAATGACCGTCACGCAAATGAACAGCGGTCGAACATAAGACGCGCCCTTTGTGATTGCAACGCGTGCGCCGCAGTGTGCCCCGATAATCATTCCGCAACCCATCGGCAATGCGTAAGCGAAGTTCACCGCGCCGAGAATCGTAAACAGTAGCGCGGCGGCAATGTTGCTTGCGAAGTTCGCGGCGCGAGCGTTGGCGGCGGCGTTCAAAAATCCGTAGCCCATCAACAGATACAAAAACAGCATGAACGAGCCCGTCCCCGGTCCGAAAAATCCGTCGTAGAAGCCGAGCCCGAATATCGCGACGAGTCCGAGCAAATATCGCCCGTGAGTGACGCGTACGGATTTTTTATCCGCGCCCCAATTTTTTTTGGCAACGGAGTAAATCGCAATGACAATCAGCATGACGACGACGAGCGGTCGCAGGAAGTCCGACGGCACCTGCCGCACGGTAAGCACGCCGCCGATTGAGCCGACGAACGCAAGCGGGAACATTACGCGCAGAATTTTTCGGTCGAGCTTGCCCGAACGCAGATATGTCAAAAATCCCGCGAACGCGCCCATTGTCGAGGCGACTTTGTTCGTGCCGAGGACGTTTAGCATCGGCAAGCCCGCCCACATAAGCGTTGGCACGGAAATTAATCCGCCGCCGCCCACGACCGAATCAATGAACGCCGCGACAAATCCCATGCCCGCCATAATCGCCGCCGTCATAAAGTCCATTGCAACTGACCTTTCACGCGTAAGCCGCCGCCAAAATTTCAATCGGGTGGACGGGCTTAACGTCGGTGCCGTGATGAATTTGCATACGACACGTCCCGCAGTCGCAGATGACTTTGTCGAAGCCGCCCTGCTTGACGCGCTCAAAAAGTTTTGCGCCGATTTTCATGGAAATTTCGTATTTGTCCTTGCGGAAGCCGTAATTGCCCGAAATGCCGCAACAGCCCGCGTCGGCAAGCTGAACTTTGACGCCGCCGACCTCCTCCAAAATGTCAGCGGCGGGCAGTCCGATTGCCTGCGACTTCAAATGACACGGCACGTGATACAGCAACTTTTGATTGAGCGGCTTGAAGTTGTCGTTGAATTCGCCGCGCTCCTCCAAAAGCTCAAGGAACTCGAACGCGTCGTAAACATTGGTTGCCGCCTCGTGAAATTTGTCGTCGCCGAAAAGTTCGTGATACTCCTCCTTGAGCATAAGCGAACAACTTGTGCAGGGCGATACGACGGGAATATTTTGCCGTTTCCAATCCAAAATTCGCGCAACGTTGTTGTCGGCATGAGAGCGCGCCTCGTCCAAAAAGCCCGTCACGACAAGCGGAGACCCGCAACATTTAAATTGCCTGTCGATTAAAACTTCGTAGCCGTTGGCGTTGAAAACCTTGACAAACGCGTTGCCGACGTGCGGCTCGTTGTCATTGATGTAACAGCCCGTGAACAAAACGACCTTTTTATTTGACGGTTGCTGTTTGATTGAGCCGAAAGCGTCCTTGAAGGGCGTCGCGGCGTAGGCGGGCATGTTGCGTTCGCCGGCAATGCCCAGTGCGCTGAAAACTCCCAACGCTTTGCCGATACTCATTCCCAGATTGGAAAACGTCGCGCCGAACGGAATTTTGCGGATTAAATTCGCCATGCGTTCGCCGTGAGCCAACATATCTTCCGAACGTAAATGCGGGTGAGTTTTGTAATATTCTGCGCGTTGCAACATGTTGAGCGTCGAAACTGCCACGCCCGACGGACAAGCGCGGTCGCAACTTTTGCAGTTGGAACAGTAGTTCAAACTCTCCTCGACATCCTCCTGCGAAAAGTGCATACGCCCGTGAGCGGGACCGACAAGCTTAGGTCCGCGATAGTCTTTAATCGCCGCCATGACGGGACAATTCGCCATGCACGACGTGCACGACAGGCAGCGGTCGCCCGTGAAAATTGCTTTGGTGTCGCTCATGATATCGCCCCCTTGTAAGCCGACGCGATTGCGATTCCGCCCGCCGACCGCTCAAAAATTTTATCGACGCCGCCGAGATTCGCTCCGACCACATGAACATTATCGAACATAACTTTGCCGTCCGCGTCGACGGGATTAAGCCTGTCGTTCGTGAAAATTCCCGTCGTCGCAAAGCCCTGCGGCTCGTCGCTGAAAAGTTCGACGTTGCTCCAATTTTCCGCGCCCGTCGGGAAAAACACGGGCAGATCAAAAATCGGCTCGTGAGGATTGTCGAAGTCGCGCATTTGAATTCCGCCGCTGTAAAAGCCGCCCGTCGCCAGAATCACTTTGCGCGTCGGGAAAATTTTTTCGCGGACGACGTTTTCGACGACGACGCCCGTAATTTTTTTGCCGTCAGCAATGCCGCGAGTGACCTTGCAATTTTCGTAGACGCGGACGCCCGAATTCTGCAGGAACTTCATGAAGGCGCGTTGCAGACGAATTCCGGGCGGCGACGGCGGTAAGCAAGTCGTCTCCAAAATTTCTGCGCGGATTTGAGTTTGAACGGTCGAGCGAGAAAAATTCCCCGCCACGCCAAAAATCGGCGGCAGGATAATCGCGTCGTCGGCAGTGGCGTTGAGCGTTTTAAGTTCGTTTGCAAGCGGCTGTTCGTTTTCGGTGAGGAGTTGCGCGGCGTCCATGCAGGTGATGTCGCGTCCGCCGAGCATGTGCAGGTCGATTTTGGCAGTCTCAAAAATTTTGTCGGGGAAATATTTTTTGAGGTTGTCGGCGAGCATCGGCGCGTAAAAATCTTTGAGCCCGTTGACGGCGACGACGAAAATTTTTTTCTTGTCGGCAAGGCGCGTGGCGTCCATCGATTCGGGCACGAGCGCGGAAAATTTCAGCGTGCCGACGGCTGTCACGACGGGAATTTTTTTGCCGACTCCGCCGACGTAGGGCAGATTGGCTTGCGAGGCGATGTCGACGAAAAATTTTGCCGCCGCGTCAATCGCTTGACTGCCGATTTTTTTGTACGGATGATGATTCGGCAAATTTTTCAACGCGCCGAAGTCAATCGCGCCGCTTGCCAACGGCAACGAGCCCGAACCGTAAGTGAGCACCGTGACAGTCTGCTTGCGACTTGCCGCGACGCACGCCGCCATAAGTCCCGCAAGTCCGCCGCCGATTACGATAACATCTGACGTTTTCAATGCGCGGCACCTCCCGTTACGTTCATTGACAGTTCGTAAATCGCACGCGTCATTTCAGTTTCGCGCAACGTTCGTCCGAGCAAGACGGGGCGAATTCCCTTCCAGCGACCTTGCAAAAATTCGCGCAGACGGGTCAACGAATCTTTCGCCGTGGACTCGACGCCCATGTCGGAAAAAATCGCCGCCGCACGTAACGCGCAGAAATTTCCTTGACAGGTGCCCATGCCGATTCGCGTCCGACGGCGCACGTCGTTGACGATAAAGCTCGTGTCGTCGCGACAAATTTCCTCGACTTCGGCGCGAGTGACGTTTTCGCATTCGCAGACAAGTTCGCGACTTTCGGGGTCAGATTCCAGCCGCTCGACGACACGTTTAAAACGCTCAACTCCGAGCCGCGTCGCCGCAAGATTCGTGCCATACGACGGGAAAAATTTTTTCGCGCGGTCTTTATCGGCTTGCGGAACTTCCTCAACCAGCGGTTCATCCGCCGTCCGACAAGGCGTCGTGTTGCCGAGTTTGGCGCAGATTTGGTCGCAAATTTTTTCCGCCATAAGCCGATACGTCGTGAACTTGCCGCCGACAATCGTAAACATGCCCTTGAGCCCGTCTTGTTCGTGGTCGACGATTGCAAAGCCGCGCGACGCGCTCCGACCGACTGCGCCGCCGGGCGGAATGTACAGCGGTCGACTGCCCGCGAACGTCCGCAAAATTCGGAAGTCGCGCAAGTCCTCGAACGTCTGTTCGCCAATACGAATCAAGCTTTCGACTTCCTCGCGCGATGTCGACGTGTCTTCGGGATTCGGAACGCTCATTGACGACGTGCCCAGAATTGTGATTGAGCCGTGCGGAACAAAAATATCGCCGTCGGACGACTTGTGCAGGCGATTGACGACGCGATTGACGATTCGCTGATTGAACGCGATTAAAGTTCCTTTGTCGGGCTGAACACCGATTTCGACGCCCGCGAGTTTGCCGACGAATCCTGCCCAACCGCCCGCCGCATTGACCGCAATGTCGCAGGCAATTTCGTAAGTTTCGCCCGTGAATTGGTTGCGGACTTTGACGCCGCACAGTTCGCCGTTGACGGTGTCGAAGCCGATAACTTCCGTGTAAGTCTTGAGTTCGCCGCCGTAACGTTTCGACGAATCGATAAGTTGCCACGCCATGCGGAAGCCGTCGACAGCCGCGTCGGGCACAAGATACGCGCTTTTGACGTGCTTGCGGGAAAGTCGCGGCTCAAGTCTGAACGCCTCGTCCAACGTTATCGGTGTCGCCTCAATGCCGCTGTCGGCGCAACCTTTTACCCAAAGTTCCTCGTAGGCGGGGTCGTCGATGTCAAGGCGCGTGAACATTCCGCCGCACGGTTCGACGCACGACTTGCCGATTTTGCGCATGATTTGATTTTCGATAATGCATTCCTTAGCGGCTTCTTGGTCTTTGACGGCATAACGCCCGCCGCTGTGTAAAAGCCCGTGATAGCGCGAACTTGCGCCGTTAACCAAGTCGTTCTTCTCGACAAGCAGAGCTTTGACGCCGCGCATTGACAAGTCGCGCAAAATGCCCAGACCTGTCGCGCCGCCGCCGATTACAACGACCGTTGTTTTTTCCATGCCCATGCCCCAACCCTCCACGATAATTTATTCGGCGATGAATTTGTCGATGACGGCGGCACATTTTTCGGTCAAGCCGAGATCTTCAAGCAGGTGGATAATGCTGTAGCGCGTGCGGACTTCGCGACCGATATAAAGCGCGTCATTAATCAGTTCGTTCGGAATGCCGACATCTTTCGGGCGGAGCGGTGCACCTGCGCGGCGGAAAATGTTCTCGATAAAAGCGGTACTCTTGGCAGACTTCGCAAGGGCTTGAATTTCCGACCAGTGCTCACGGATTTTTTCAATGCGCTTGATTCTTGCGTCAATGTCGTTGCGCTTATCGGTCTTTGCGGCGCAAATGACACCTTCGGCGGCAGAATCGTAATATTTGCGAACGTTGCGTTCCCAATCGGTTTGGCTGAAGGCTTTGGCGTGAGCGATTGCGGCGTCAAAATCGGGCTGCTCATTTGCCAACGTCTCATAAAGTTTGGCAACGATAATGCTTGTAATGCCGACCTTCGTGCCGTGCAAAAGAGCTTCCTTGCCCTGGAACAGATATTGCATTTCGAGATAGTGCGAATAGTGATGTTCGGAGCCGGAGGCGGGGCGCGAATTGTTAACGTAGCTCATGGCAATGCCCGTGCGAATCAGCCCTTCCATAACGTCTTTGATTGCGGCAGGTTCGCGGCGGGTCATGGCGTCGATGTTGGCAACGCATTTGTCCAGCACGTCTTGAGTTATCTGCGCGGTGAGTTCGCAATAATATTCGTCGTTGACAATGCGGCTCAACTGCCAATCGGTCAGCGCGGAATATTTGCCGATAATGTCGCCGAAACCCGCCAGAATCATGACTTCGGGCGCGTCCTTCAAAATGTCCGTATCGCCCAAAATCGTGCGCGGCAGGTTGCAAGGGAAACTGCTTTTCAAGTTGCCGACAGTCGGCGCGGCGGTATCGGAAACAAAGCCGTCCATTGAAGGCGCGGTCGCCACGAGGACTTCGGGAATGTTGACGCGGCGGCTGACGTATTTCGTGATGTCGTTGATGACGCCCGTGCCGACCGCCAAAAGCAAATCGGTCTTTTCGCCGATTGCAAAGAGAATACTGCCCGCCGTCTTTTCATCGGGAACAAGCACAGGTTTGCCGGGAAAAATGTGCGTCCGATATTTTATGCCCGCGTCGTCCAGCAGGTGCGCAACTTTTTCGCCCGCAACCTTGAAAGTGTTTTCGTCAGCGATAATCAGCGGTTCGGTCGACTTGTAATTGCGAACGACTTCGGCAACGCGGTTAATTGCGCCGCTTTCAATGAAAATGTTGTCCATGTCCATGAAGTGATCCTTGCCGCAAGCGCAGGCGTAATGTTCGCCGAGGAACCCGCCGATGTCCATGCCCGCAACCTTTTCAGCCGTCAATTTCATGTGAATCATCCTCCCAAAAATTTTTCACGCCGAATATATCAATCAACGGCGCGGAAAAATTTTTTTGTTTTGCGCTCTGCAATTTCAGCCGAAAAAATTTTAACCGAGCGACTGCGCTTAGTTTACGCAATCGGTCGGCAATTTTTTTTTGCGCGTGCATTTAAGGGCGTAAAAAGCTTGTGATTCGCGGCGGAAATTTCCTGCTACACTGCGCCACAATAACGAACAAAAAATTTTCGACGAGGTGATTTTATGAGGGTGATCGTTGTATCGCACGGCGACTTTGCCAAAGGCATCCTGAGCAGCGTGCAAATGTTGCTTGGGCCGCAAGAAGACCTTATGGCGTTCGGGCTTTACCCTGAAGAAGATCGCGACGTGCTGACCGAAAAAGTGCGCGGCGTTCTTGACACGCTCAAAGACGGCGAAGAAGTTATCATCGCTTCCGACCTGTTCCACGGCACGCCCTTCAATGTGTGCGTCAAACTTAGTGAGCATTACAAGTTCCAGCACATCACGGGCATCAATCTGCCGTTGCTAATCGTCATCATGATGGACAGACTTGCGGGCAATTCGGCGCAGGAAATCAGCAATCACGTCATGCAAGAGGCGGCGGGCACGGTTATTTACGTCAATCGGATTTTGGAAATGGCAAGCGGTATGGATGAGGAGGACGACGACTGATGAGAAACGTTATTTTGGCAAGAGTGGACGACCGTTTGATTCACGGCGAAGTTGTTACGGCTTGGATTCCGACTAAGCGTGCGACGCGCATTATCATCATCGACGACGAAGTTGCGGCTGACCAATTCAATGTTCGCGTCGTCAAGGCTCTCGCGCCCGAAGGTACCAAATGCTTTGTTTACACGGTCGACAAGGCGGCAGAAAAATTGATGGTGCCCGGCGTGCCCGATGAAAGACTTTTGCTTTTGGCAAAGACGCCGACAACTTTTAACCGTTTAATCAAAGCAGGCGTGCCGCTCAAAGAAGTCAACCTCGGCGGCGCGGGCATTCGCGGTAAGCGTCAACCGTTTATCAACAACGTTTCACTCGACCCCGATGAAGTCATTGCCTGCGAAGAAATGCAGGTTGCCGCGTTTACTATCAGCTCGTGCCCGAACAAGGCGTTATCGAAATCGGCGACGCACTTAAAGCCGCCAAAGCCAAATTCGGTCTTTGAGTCGAAGCAGTCGGAACCTCGCTTTGAGGCTCCGATTTGCTTTGAAAGGAAGTGTATGAAATGACGGTATTTCAAGCTTTGCTTTGCGGCTTGGTCTATTGGATAGGCGTCGGCAATATCCCGTTCGTGTCGCTGTGGATTGTGCAACGCCCGTTGGTTTGCGGCTTGATAACGGGCTGCATTTTGGGCGACCCCGTCACGGGCGTGGTTGTCGGTGCGACGATCAACCTTGTGTATCTCGGCTTTATCTCGGCGGGCGGTTCAATGCCGGCTGATATGGCGTTGGCAGGCATTCTCGGCACGGCTTACGCGATTGTCGGCAACCTTGACGCTCAAACGGCGTTGGCAATCGCGGTGCCGCTCGGTCTGCTCGGTACAATCGTCTGGTACCTGCGCATGACGCTGGATTCAATCTTCGTGCACATGAGCGACCGTTACATTGCTCAAGGTCGTTTCTCAATGTTGCGCGTCTCGAACGTCTTACTGCCCTGCTTGTTCAGCGGCGCAATCTCAATCGCACCTGCCGCACTTGCCGCTTATTTCGGCGCAAGCTACATTCAAGACTTTATCA
>JADEZP010000161.1 GCA_015206805.1 Quinella sp. 1Q7
CTTTGAAACTCGGCAGTGATGTTTCTTCCGCTTCCACGAAAAAAGCCTGGAGCTTCAAGTCCTCGACTGCCACTTACAAGCAGACGACCGGCGAAGGTTATGCGCTCGAAGATAACGCAATAACTTACACGAAGAAGGCGACCAAGACTTTGGTGACGGTCAAGGGAGTGACTTCGACCGACGGCTTGAAAGTCAGCGGGAAAACTGTGACGGTCTCGAAAGCTTCCCTCGGCACGAGTAAAGTCACAATCTCCGACGGATACACTTTGAAACTCGGCAGCGATGTTTCTTCCGCTTCCACGAAAAAATCTTGGAGCTTCAAATCCTCCACCGCCACTTATAAGCAGACGACCGGCGCGGGTTACACCCTCGAAGACAACGCAATCACTTACACGAAAAAATCTTCCAAGACGCTGGCGACTGTCAAGGGTGCCACTGCGACGAAAGGCTTAAAGGTCAGCGGCAAGACCGTTAAACTCGCGGCTTCGGCTCTGTCGAATAAAGTTACAGTCAGCGGCGCGTATACCTTCGACTTCGCCAGTGATTATTCCAAGGCGACGATAACCGGCTCAAGCTCCAACGACACAATCATCGCGCGCGGCAAAAAAGTTTTGGTCAAGGGCGGCAACGGCTCCGACACGATTCAGTTGCTCGGCACGGGCACGCTCACGGGCGGTGCGGGCAACGATACTTTCATTCTCAAATCAAGCGGCACAATCACCGACTATGAGGAAGGCGACAAAATTTCTCTCAGTTCGGGCGCGGCGGAAATTGAAACCAAGGGCAAAGACGTTATCTTCAACGGCAAAGTGACTTTGACGGGTGCGGCTGATAAATCCGTAACCTACATTGAGGACGGCGCGAATAAAATTTATGAGCCCGAAGAAACCGATAACGCTGTTGAGTTCAATGCAAAGGGCACGGCAGTCACTCTGAACGTAACTTATGAGGAAGACCGCTTCGACATCTCCGACTACCCCGCTTACAAAAACAAAATCATCACGATTAAGGCTTCGGCAGTCAAACACAAGCTGGAGATAATCGGGAACAAAAACGCGAACAAAATCACGGGCACGGACGAGGACGATTACATTGACGGGAAAGCGGGCGGCGACATACTCACGGGCGGCAAAGGCAAGGATACCCTCGTGGGCGACGACGGCAACGACAGCCTCGACGGGGGCGCGGGCAATGACAGCCTCTGGGGCGGCATTGGCGATGACACCCTTCACGGCGGCGACGGCAGAGACGTTTTCATCTACTACGACGGCGACGGCGACGATGTTATTTCCGATTACACTTCGATAGACAAAGTGATGGTTCTGTCGGGCAAAGTGGAAAATCCGCTCGACGACACCGACGGCAATGTCACCTTCAAGATTGGCAGCGGGCAAATCGTTTTCCCGAACAGCGCGAACAAGTACATTGAGATTATCAACGAATACGGCAACGTCCAAAGCAGACACTTCATCCAAAATAATTGAACGTTGGAAATTTTGCGGGAAAAGGAAACGCCCGCCGGCAATGTGACGTTGCAGCCAACGGGCATGCCTTCGGGCGTTTCGATAACCGCAATGGGTTTCTGACATCTTGCTGTTCCCCGTTTTTAAAGCGGGTCTTTGGACGAATCAAAGCGAATCGGCGGACGCAACAGACAAGAGGCCGCCATGGACGGCGGCCGCGCCGCGTTTGACGCCGTGATGGCGTCATCCGGCGCACACCAGGCACGGGTACCGCGGACATTCGACCTATCATCGATTCGACGCCCCCGCGAGGCGAGTTTCTTTGCTTCTTTCTTTCCTCGTTGAAAGAAAGAAGTTTAAAAAAGATAAAAAACATTGAACGATTCAATCGAAGGAACGACCTGCGGCTGCCTCAGTTGACTTTGCGCCCTTTTGCTTAACGAACGAAAGGGCTCCCGCCGATTTTATCACGAACGCCCAAGCTTGCCAATTTCGGCGCGAACTTTTACAATGAAAAAAATTTTTCCGAGGAGGCTGCCATGGTTAAAAGAATTTACGTTGAGAAGCGCGCGGGTTTCGACGTGCCCGCCAAGCAGTTGTTGGAAGATTTTCGCGAGACGCTGGACGTGAAAATTTCGGGCGTTCGATTGCTCGTTCGTTATGACGTGGAGGGCTTGAGCGACGAAGATTTTCTTAAGGTGCGCGACATCGTTTTCCGCGAGCCGAACGTCGACAATTTTTATTATGAGTTGCCCGTCGACCTCGACGCCGAAAAAACTTTTGCGGTGGAATATTTGCCGGGGCAATTCGACCAACGCGCCGACTCCGCCGCGCAGTGTGTTCAGCTTGTCACGGGCAAGGAGCTGCCGACGATTCATTCCGCGCGGATAATTTCTCTGAGCGGCGAGCTTTCCGCCGAAGACTTCGCCAAAATAAAATCCTACTCGATTAACGCGATTGAATCCCGCGAGGCGACCTTCGACCTGCCGACGACGCTGAAAATTTCTGCGGCCGCTCCGCCCGACGTGGAGACTTTGAAAAATTTCAACGGCATGGACGATGACGCTTTGAAAAAATTTTTATCCGCGCGCGGGCTCGCCATGAACTTGGATGACTTAAAATTCTGCCAAAAATATTTCCGCGACGAGGAGCAGCGTCCGCCGACGATAACCGAGCTCAAAGTCATCGACACGTATTGGAGCGACCACTGCCGCCACACGACCTTCACGACCGCCATCGACTCCGTGACCTTCGACGCGGGTGCGGAGGCTGTCGAGCGCGCGTTCAAAAATTATCTCGCCGCTCACAATCCCGCAAAAGATATTTCGCTCATGGATTTGGGAACGATTGGCGCGAAAATTGTTCGCCCGAAAAATTTGGACGTGTCCGAGGAAATTAACGCGTGCAGCATAAAAATCACGGCGACGATTGACGGGCGCGCGGAAGATTGGCTGGTGATGTTCAAGAACGAAACGCACAATCACCCGACGGAAATTGAACCGTTCGGCGGCGCGGCGACGTGCTTGGGCGGCGCGATTCGTGACCCGCTCAGCGGACGCAGTTTCGTTTATCAGGCCATGCGCGTGACGGGCGCGGCCG
>JADEZP010000087.1 GCA_015206805.1 Quinella sp. 1Q7
AAAATTTTTGAGCATCTCAAAACGTCGGACATCTTCAACGACGCGACGAAACTGCACGCCGTCAAAGTTTGCGAGTCGCCAAATTCCTGCGTGATGTATTATGAGTAGCGCGTTCGTCACGGAAATTTTTTCGTCGGTGCAGGGCGAAGGCAAGTACATCGGCTGTCGACAAATTTTCGTGCGGCTTGCCGACTGCAACTTGAATTGCGCCTTTTGCGACACCGACTGCCGCCGCGCAGAAAATTGTCGTGTCGAGACGGCGGCGGGCACCGCAACTTTCCGCGACGTGAAAAATCCGCTTGAGCCCGCGCAGGTCGTCGAGGTCGTGAAAAATTTTTGCGACACAGTCCCGACGCAGGCAGTGAGCTTTACGGGCGGCGAGCCGCTGTTGAATTGGCGATTCGTGCGCGACGTTGCGACGGCGATAAAAAATTTCGGCGTGAAAATTTTCCTTGAGACGAACGGCACACTCCCCGACGCACTGGAAAAAATTTCGGACGCGGTCGACATAATCAGCATGGACATCAAATTGCCGAGCGTCGTCGGACGAAATTTACTGCCGCTCCACGAAAAATTTTTGCAAGTCGCGTACGGCAAGGATTTGTATGTTAAAATCGTGGTGGCGGATTCGTCGACGCGCGAAGAATTTTTATCGGCGGTCGAGACGGTCGCGAAGGTCGACGCGGGAATTTTGCTGATACTCCAGCCCGTGACGCCCGTCAACGGCGTTGGCGCGGCTTCGGCGGAAAAAATTTTGTCGTTCCAAGCCGAGGCACTGCGCCGCCTGCAAGATGTGCGCGTCATTCCGCAAACGCACAAATTTATCAATCTGCTGTGACGGAGGTCGACGGTGAGGAAATTATTTTTTTGTGCGCGCGATTTGCAAGACTACCTGTCGCACGTCCGAAATATCGACAAGCTGAATTTGCCCGCCGCGAAGTCTTACGCGCCCGAAGTGTTGGACGTGCCGATTGTGCAGGAAATTTTGGGCAGCATGACTGAAAACTACGACGGCGAAATTTTTTGGCAGACGGGCGTCGACGGCTTACGATTGGATTTTAATTGCGGCTTGCGGCTTGAGGTGCCGACGGGAAATTTCCGCGTCCGAATCGGCGACTTCGACAGTGAGCAAATTTTTTTCGACCGCGAACTGTCCGACGTGAGGCTGATTTCCGTCGAGAAATATTTTATACGTTGGCGCGTGGAAATTTTCCGTGACGGGCAAGAAATTTTTTCGCACGTGCTCGACGTTGCGGGGCGGACTGTTCATTTGGCGTTCAGCAAAGTCGGCGGGCTCGGCGACACGTTGGCGCACCTGCCGTTTGCCGAAGAGTTTGCGCGAACTTTCAACTGCCGCGTCGTGATTTCACTGCCGAATTACCTGCGCGGGCTTGCGGCGAATTTTTATCCCGCGCTTGAGCAAATCGACGCCGTCACGAGCGAAACTTACGCGACGTACCCCGTGACGATGAATTTCGGCGACTTCCCGACAATTCCCGCCGATATCCGCTCTGCGCCGCTGAATCGTGTCGCGGGCGCGATTTTGGGACTGAACACCTTGCCGCCGAAACCGACATTCAAGCCGACAATGCCGCCGATTATCCGCGAGCCTTACGTTTGCATTGCAGTGCAGGCGTCGACGCCGATTAAAGGTTGGCATTATCCGAACGGCTGGGAAATTGTCGTCGCGTATCTCAAGCGACTGGGGTATCGAGTCTTTTGCATTGACCGCGAAAATTTTCAACGTGACAGGCAATATACGGCGCAACGTCCCGACGGCGCGGAAGACTTCACGGGCGACTTTACGATTATGGAGCGCGCGAACATGCTGTATCACGCGGAATTTTTTATCGGCTTATCGAGCGGGCTTGCGTGGCTTGCGGAGTATGTGAATTGTCCCGTCGTGATGATTTGCGGCTTCAGCGACGCGTGGCACGAATTTTACACGCCGTATCGCGTCGCCAATCGTCTGGTCTGCAACGGCTGTTACAGCGACAGGCGCGTTCGGGCGTTCGATAATTTTTGTCCGTATCAACACGATACTCCGCGTGAATTGGAGTGTCAGCGGAAAATTTCGCCGCGACAAGTTCTTGACGCCGTGGAACGTTTAATCGTCGACCGCCGCTTGACGCCGCCGCTTATGAGGAGCTCACGATGAGGACTTTATTTTTTTGCGCAAGAGATTTCAGCGACTACATCGTCATTGAAAACAAGCGCGAGACTTTGGCGCGACTGGGCAATGTGACCGTGCGCGACCTGCTCAATGACGACGCCACGCAAAAATTTTTCCGCAGTAAGATGAATTTTTACGCCGACTGCGAATCCGCCTTGAGTGCGCCGATTGTCGGGAAAACGGACGTTGACGGACTGCGGCTGGATTTTAATTTCGGTTTGCGGCTGGAGGTGCCGACCGGGAATTTTCACGTCACAATCAGCGACGCCGTCGGCGGGCAAATTTTTTTGAACGAGGATTTGTCTGACGTGCGACTTATCTCCGTCGAAAAATATTTTATCCGTTGGCAAGTCGACGTAAGCTTGAGCGGGCGGAAAATTTTTTCTCACACGTTCGACGCGGCGGGGCAAACCGTAACGGTCGTGTCGCGGCTGACGGGCATGGGCGACATAATTTCGCTGTTGCCGCACGTGCGGGCGTTCAAGCAGTTTCATCATTGCGACGTGCGAATTTGGTTGCACGAGTACATGCGGGAATTCGCGGCGCACCTTTACCCCGACCTGCCGCAAATCGACGCCGTGACCTTCGACGGCTACGCGACGTACTACCCGACAATGTGCATTAACGATTATCCGCAGGTGCCGTTCGACGTGCGCAATGAGCCGTTGGAGCGCGGGCACAGGAAAATTTTCGGGCTCGACGTTTTGCCGCCGAAGCCGACGTTCAAGCCGACAATGCCGCCGATTATCCGCGAGCCCTATGTTTGTATCGGCGTGCAGGCGTCGACGACGATTAAGGGTTGGCATTATCCGAACGGCTGGGAAATTGTCGTTGACCGACTCAAGCGGCTGGGCTATCGCGTCTTTTGCATTGACAGGCACGCCGTCGAAACGAACGATAATCGCACAATAAAAATGCCTGCGAACGCGGAGGACTTCACGGGTGATTTTACGATTATGGAGCGCGCGAACATGCTGTATCACGCGGAATTTTTTATCGGCTTGTCGAGCGGGCTTGCGTGGCTTGCGTATGCCGTGAATTGTCCCGTCGTGATGATTTGCGGCTTTTCGCAGGACTGGTTTGAATTTTACACGCCGTATCGCGTCGCCAATCGTCTGGTCTGCAACGGTTGCTTTAACGATGTGCGCGTCAATTTTGTGTGGGACGTTTGCCCGTATCACAAAGGCACGTCTCGCGAGCTTGAATGTCAAAATAAAATCACGCCGCGACAAGTTTTAAGTGCGATTGAACATTTAATCGCTGACCGTGGCTTGACGCCGCTTGAGGTCGGGAGAACTTAACATGCTTGAAAAACTGCAACAAGTCGAAGAACATTTCGCGGAGGTCGAATCGCGACTGGGCGACCCGTCGGTCGTGGCGGACGTGGAAAAATTCACCGCGCTGACTCGTGAACACGCCGCGCTTGAGCCGATAATCCGCAAGTTCCGCGAATACAAAAAACTCCTTGCGCAAATTGAGGAGGACAAAATTTTATTGGAGACATCGGCTGACGACGAGCTGAAAACTTTGGCGGCGGAAGAACTTGCCGAACTCAAGCGGTCGAAAGCCACGCTTGACGTTGAGTTGCCGATACTGCTCCTGCCGAAAGATCCCAACGATGACAAAAACGTCGTCATGGAAATTCGCGGCGGAGTCGGCGGCGAAGAGGCGGCATTATTTGCGGGCGACTTGTTCCGAATGTACACGCGCTACGCCGAGCGGCAAGGTTGGCACGTTGACATTGTCGACGCGAACGCCACGACAATCGGCGGCTTCAAGGAAATTATTTTCACGGTCGACGGCGCGGGAGCCTTCAGCAAACTCAAATACGAGAGCGGCACTCACCGCGTCCAACGCGTCCCTGTCACCGAGAGCGGCGGCAGAATTCATACCAGCGCGGTAACCGTCGCCGTTATGCCCGAAGCCGAGGATGTCGACGTCACAATCAATCCCGCCGACTTGCGAATCGACACTTACTGCGCGAGCGGCGCGGGCGGGCAATACGTCAACCGCACCGAAACTGCAATCCGAATCACGCACCTGCCGACGGGTATCGTCGTCCAGTGCCAAGACGAAAAATCCCAGCTCAAGAACAAGGAAAAAGCGATGCGCGTCTTACGTGCCCGCGTGCAAGATTTGGCTGTCCGTGAGCAGACGGAGGCTATCGCGGCTGACCGTAAAAATCAAGTCGGCAGCGGCGACAGGAGCGGGCGAATCCGCACGTACAATTTTCCGCAAGGACGCGTCACCGACCACAGAATCGGCTTGACACTTCACAAGCTCGACGCGATTTTGAACGGCGAACTCGACGAACTCATTGCCGCGCTTATCACTGCCGACCGCGCCAAAAAATTATCGGCGTCAAAATAAAAAAATTCCCGTCACTCACGTAAGCGGCGGGGAAATTTTTTTGTCCGAAATATTTTATTTGGCGGCGGGCAATGCGGCAACCTTCGCGCGAAGTTCTTTGACTTCCTTGTCGTAGTTGATGAGCCGTTGACGGTAAGAATGTATCGCGCTGTACAGATACGAAAAGAACGGCACGAAGTCCCCGCAATATTTGCCGAGCTCCTTGCGCACAAGTCCTTCAAGTTGCGCGGGCGAATATTTGTCGTAAAAACGTTGCGTCCAAATCAAATGTTGCTGAATGATGTAGTCAATCGGCAGTTGGCGGTAGTTCGGATTCTTGACGAAAAATTCAAAGCCGCTCATGAAGTCATCGAGCACCTTGGAGCCTTCAATCATCAAATGGGTCAGCGCGTGGAGCGACGCCTCAATCGAAACCATCTTGCGCGTGATTGAGTTCGGATTGTGGCGGTAGATGTAAATTATGTTCGGCACGCGGACGATTCGCGGCGCGGTGCAAACGACCTTAAAATAAAAAACGATGTCCTCTGAAGTCAGCAGGTTGTCGAAGCGCAAATTCCGTTCCATGATAAAATCGCGGCGATAAAGTTTGTTGTGCACCCAGCCGAAGAATCGCCCTTGATAGAACATTTGCACGCGTTGAGCAAGATTGTCGGTCTCAAGCATCGGTTCCTTGCAGAAGCCGCCTTTCTCCTTGCTGAAGGTCGTAAACTTCGTCTGCGGCGTCACGTCGATAACCTGGTTTTCGGGGAAGTAAACTTGCTCGGTGTGAACAACGTCCGCGTGAAATTTTTCGCCAACCTCAATCAACTCGGCAAGGGCGGTCGGCGTGTACATGTCGTCCGAATCAAGGAAGGCGATATATTTCCCGCGACTCATGCGCATACCGGTATTGCGTGGCTCACTTGCCGCGCCGGAATTTTTCATATGCCGCACGAGCCGAATCCGCCGATCCTGTTGCGCCATTTCAATGACGATTTTAACTGTGTCGTCGGTTGAGCAATCGTCGACGCAAATAACCTCAAGTTCGCGGAAGGTTTGATTGAGCACGCTCATCAAGCAGGTGCGGATATAGCGTTGCGAATTGTACATGGGAATGATAACCGAAACGCCCGGCAGCCTCGGAATGTTGGCGGCGGGAGCAGGCGCGCCCTTAGTCACCAATTTTTTTTGAATGCGATTTTTTTGATTAGACATCTTAACTCTCCGTATCCGTGAAAAATTTTTTGTGGCAAAAATATAGCACAGCGGCTTTGAACTTGCAAACCTGCCGCCTTGAATTTGCGCGGCAGATGACGTCGCACGTGAACGCAACCGCTCACCGCCGAAAAAAATTTTTCCAAACGGAATTCGGACGTGCCGAACGTCGCATTGAGTTTGCGGCAGATGACGACACTCACGAATGCAACCGCTCACCGCCGAAAAAAATTTTTCCAAACGGACTTCGGACGGCGCAACGTCGCGTTGAGTTTGCGGCAGATGACGTCGCGCGTGAATGCAACCGCTCGCCGCCGAAAAAATTTTTCCAAACGGACTTCGGACGGTGTAACGTCGCATTGAGTTTGCGGCAGATGATGTCGCGCGTGAATGTAACCGCTCGACGCCGAAAAAATTTTTTCCAAACGGACTTCGGACGGCGCAACGTCGCGTTGAATTTACGCCGCAATAACATTTGCGGTCGGCGACTTTGCAGTTTCAATGAAACGAACATGAAATTAAAAATGTTCCGAAAATTTATTGACACTCAAAATTTTTTGGTGTAACATAGCAAGCAATTCAAGTCTTATTCTTCTAGAGTTTTTACAGTGTATAGGGAGGTATTTTTAATGGCTGTTAAAGTTGCTATCAATGGTTTCGGTCGTATCGGTCGTCTTGCGTTCCGTCAAATGTTCGACGCAGAGGGCTATGAAGTCGTCGCTATCAACGATCTCACCAGCCCGAAGATGCTCGCACACCTTCTGAAGTATGACACCGCGCAGGGCGGTTTCTGCGGCAAAGTCGGCGAAGGCAAACACACGGTTGAAGCAAAAGAAAATTCCATCGTTGTCGACGGCAAAGAGATCATCATCTACGCCATCAAAGACGCGAAAGAAATCCCTTGGGGCAAACATGATGTTGACGTCGTCCTTGAGTGCACGGGCTTCTACACCAGCAAAGAAAAAGCCTCCGCACACATCGAAGCAGGCGCGAAGAAAGTCGTTATCTCGGCTCCCGCAGGTAAAGACCTCCCGACGATCGTTTACAACGTCAACCACACCACGTTGACCCCGGACGTCAAAGTTCTTTCGGCGGCATCCTGCACCACCAACTGCTTGGCTCCCATGGCTCAAGCACTCAACAAACTCGCTCCGATTCAGAGCGGCATTATGGCAACCATTCACGCCTACACCGGCGACCAAATGCCTCTCGACGGTCCGCAGCGTAAAGGCGACCTCCGCCGCAGCCGCGCATGCGCATGCAACATCGTTCCCAACAGCACCGGCGCAGCAAAAGCTATCGGCTTGGTTATCCCCGAACTCGACGGCAAACTTATCGGCGCGGCACAGCGCGTCCCGACTCCGACCGGCTCCACCACGCTCCTGTTCGCAGTCGTTAAAGGCGAAGTCAGCAAAGAGCAAATCAACGAAGCCATGAAAGCCGCCTCCAACGAGTCCTTCGGCTATTGCGACGAAGAAATCGTTTCCAGCGACGTTATCGGCATGAAATTCGGCTCGCTGTTCGACGCAACCCAGACCATGGTCAGCAAAATCGGCGACGGCAACACCCTCGTGCAAGTCGTTTCTTGGTACGACAACGAAAATTCCTACACCAGCCAAATGGTTCGCACCATTAAGTACTTCGCGGAACTCAAGTAAGATTTAGCAACTGAACACGGTTAATGTGACGGCTCGGCTCTTCGTCAATGTTGAGCCGGGCTGTTTTCCGTTTAAGAGTAAATTTTTTGGGGAGGTTATCTGATGAGTAAGAAAACTATTAAAGACGTTGACTTGAAGGGCAAGAAAGTATTCCTCCGCGTCGATTACAACGTTCCTATGGACGAAAACCAGAACATCACCAACACCAAACGCATTGACGCGACAATCCCGACGCTTAGCTATCTGCTTGACCAGGGCGCAGCAGTCATTATCGGTTGCCATCTCGGCAGACCCACTGAAGCTCGCGAACCGAAATTCTCCACCAAACCCATTGCCGCCAAACTCGCTGAAATTATCGGCAAGCCTGTTAAATGGGCGGAAGATTGCATTGGCGAACCCGCAGAGAAAGCCGCCGCTGAACTTCAGCCCGGCGAAATCCTCTTGCTTGAGAACCTCCGCTATCACAAGGAAGAAAAGAAGAACAATCCCGACTTCGCGAAACAACTCGCCGCGCTTGCTGACATCGCCGTTAATGACGCATTCGGCATGGCTCACCGTGCTCACGCCTCCAACGTCGGCATAACTGCATATCTCGAAACGGTTGCTGGCTTCCTTATGGAAAAAGAAATTAATTATATCGGCAAGACCCTTGAAGCTCCGCAACGTCCGTTCGTCGGCATTATCGGTGGCGCGAAAGTCTCTGACAAAATCGGCGTTATCAGCAACATGATTGACAAGGTCGACACGATTATAATTGGCGGTGGCATGGCTCACACCTTCGACAAGGCAAAAGGCTACGAAGTCGGCACCTCGCTCCTCGAAGCTGATAAAGTCGAACTCGCTAAGGAACTCCTTGCTAAGGCTGAGGCTAAAGGCGTTAAGGTCGTTCTTCCCGTTGACCTCGTTGTTGCTAATAAATTTGCTCCCGATGCTGAATTCAAGACTGTTCCCGTTGACCAATGCCCGCCCGATTGGATGGGACTCGATAGCGGCGAAAAGACTTCCGAAGAATATGTTAAGGCTCTCGAAGGCGCGAAGACTATTATTTGGAATGGACCTATGGGCGTCTTTGAATTCGATAACTTTGCTAAAGGCACGCTCGCAGTTGCTAAGGCTGTGGCGGACGCGACTGACAAGGGCGCAATTTCAATCGTCGGCGGCGGCGACTCGATTGCGGCTCTTAAAAAGACTGGTCTTGATAAGAAAATCTCGCACATCTCCACGGGCGGCGGCGCAACCTTAGAATATCTCGAAGGCAAAGTTTTGCCGGGTATCGACGCGATTGACGGCGTGGGACGTACTCCGGTCATCGCGGGCAACTGGAAGATGAACAACACCATTAAAGAAGGCGTCAAGCTCGTTAAGGAACTCATTCCGCTCGTCAAGAACGCTGAATGCCGCGTCGTCGTTGCTCCTACCGCTACGGCTCTTGCGGCGGTTGCGGACGCTGTTAAGTCTACGAACATTCACGTTGCCGCACAAAACGTTCATTGGGAACCCAAAGGCGCGTACACCGGCGAAATCTCAACTGGCATGTTGAACGAGATTAACGTTGATTATGTCGTCCTTGGTCACAGCGAACGCCGCGACTATTTCGGCGAGACTGATGAAGGCGTCAACAAACGCGCTAAGGCGGCGTTCAATGCGGGCATCACTCCGATTATCTGCTGCGGCGAGTCCCTTGAGATTCGCGAGGCGAACACTTACATTGACTTCGTAACTGGACAGATTGAAAAAGACCTCGACGGCTTCAAGCCCGCGGAAGTCAAGAAACTCATCATTGCTTACGAGCCGATTTGGGCTATTGGCACTGGCAAGACCGCGACCTTTGAGCAAGCCGAGGAAGTCTGCAAGGCTATCCGCGAGAAAGTCGCCGCTATGTTCGGTCAAGAGGCGGCGGACGCAATTCGCATTCAATACGGCGGAAGTGTCAAACCTGCGACGATTAAAGACCTCATGAAGCAACCCAACGTTGACGGCGCACTTGTCGGCGGCGCGAGCCTCAAATCTGCTGACTTCAGCGCGATTGTCAATTTCTAAGCAAAAACTTTTCTGCTTGACTAAGTAACGGTAAGTTAAGCCGCCTCTGTTCGTGACATTGGCGGCTTTTCTTGCAATGCAAAGGAATTCGACATGAGACAATTAATTTTCACGCTAATGTTCGTTGTTATGTTGACGTCTGCAAATACCTGTGCGGCTCAAGATGTTTGGGTTGACCATTGGAATTACGAGAACATTGACATCTATGCAATGGACGATACCCTCAGAGATACTTCGTCAAGCGAATATCTTTCGTTTGAAGTATCTGCCAAATTTGTCAAGAATGGGCAACTTCAACAAGTTGTGAATTGGGAATTCCTCAAATATAAAAGTAAGCGCGACATGTGGCGATACGAAACAAGCACAATGGACGGAAGTCATACGACTGTTGTTATTCCGAAGAACGGCTTGTTCGAGTTTTGCATGAACAAACTTGGCTGGTCTTACCAAATAAAAGATAATCACTATTATTAATTCAAAGGAGAGTGTAACGAATGGCAACAATTAAACACGCACCGATTTGCTTAATCATTATGGACGGCTGGGGCATTGGCGACGCCCGCGACAACTTCAACGCGATTCAAGTCGGCAATACGCCTGTCCTTGATGAGCTCGTCAAGAAATATCCCAATGCTCAGCTCCAGGCTTCGGGCGAATACGTCGGACTGCCGGATGGGCAAATGGGCAACTCCGAAGTCGGGCATATGAATATCGGCGCGGGCAGAATTATCTATCAGCCGCTGACAAAAATTACAAAGGCTATCCGCGACGGCGACTTCTTCACGAACAAAGCTCTGTGCGGCGTCGTCGACAAGGTTAAGGCTTCGGGCGGCGCGTTGCATTTATTTGGACTGGTCTCGCCCGGCGGTGTCCACAGTCACACCGAGCATCTTTACGGCTTACTTCAACTGGCAAAGAAGGCGGACGTTGCTGAAGTCTATGTTCACTGCTTCCTTGACGGTCGTGACGTGCCGCCCAGTTCCGCCGCTGAATATCTTGCTGAGCTTGAGGCTAAGATTAAAGAGATTGGCATTGGACAAATCGCCACAATCAGCGGACGCTATTACGCAATGGACAGGGATAAACGTTGGGACAGAGTGCAGAAAGCTTACGACGCCATTGCCAAAGCCGACGCTCCCAAACAACCTTCTTCAGACGTGGCGATTAAAGCCAGCTACGATGCAAAGGTTACGGACGAGTTCGTTAATCCTGTGGTTATCGGCGACTATGACGGCATTAAGGCGGCGGACGGAATTATCTTCTTTAACTTCCGCCCCGACCGCGCCCGCGAATTGACGCACGCCTTTACCGATAAAGCTTTTGACGGCTTCCCGCGTGTCGAAGAAATTGTCGGCATTCCTTTTGCCACGATGACTCAATACGAGGAAGGCTTGAACGTCGATGTTGCCTATCCTCCTGAAAGCGTCACCAACGGCTTGGGCGAGACGATTAGCAAGGCGGGCTTGGCTCAGCTCCGTATCGCCGAAACGGAAAAATATGCTCACGTAACTTTCTTCTTTAATGGCGGCGTCGAGGAGCCTTACGCGGGCGAAGACAGAATCCTTGTTCCCAGCCCGAAGGTTGCGACTTACGACCTTAAGCCGGAGATGAGTGCGCCGACCGTCACACTTAAAGTTGCCGAGGCGATTCTTTCCGAGAAATACGACTTCATTATCCTCAACTTTGCTAACGGCGACATGGTCGGGCATACGGGCGTTATGAAGGCGGCAGTTCAGGCAGTCGAGACCGTTGATGTTTGCGTTGGTATCTTTATCGCGTGCATGAAGAAAATCGGCGGCGAGGTCGTCATCATCGCTGACCACGGCAACGCCGACCAGATGTTTGATTACAAGCTCAAGGAACCGTTCACGGCGCACACGACCAATCCCGTGCCGATTATCGTTGTCAGTGACCGCGTCGCCGAAGTCAAAGACGGTGCCCTCTGCGACGTGGCTCCGACGCTCCTGACTATGGCGGGCATGGATATTCCTGCCGAGATGACTGGCAAACCTCTTGTCACCATGAAATAAACCAGCCAAGAAAATTTCTGGGCGGCGATTCGTTTCGTCGAGTCGTCGCCCGCTTGTTTTTAAGGAGAATATCTTATGCTGGATCCAGAGTTGATTGAAGCCCAAAATGCGCAATGGAATTAACTTAACAAAAAGTAGAAGAAATTTTATGATAGTCAGAAAAGGACTGTTATAAAATGAATCCGATAAAAAAGTTGCAAACAATATTAAAAGAAATGGAAGCTCA
>JADEZP010000088.1 GCA_015206805.1 Quinella sp. 1Q7
TTCGGCGACTTGCGGGAAGAGCGCGTAGCTCAAAACGTCTTCGTCGGTGGGATTGAGGAAGCCCTTGCCGATAAGTTCGTCCTTGAATTGCGCGAAAGTTTCGCCCTTGGCGTCTTCGACGGAGCAATCTTCGATGATTTGATCTTCGGGAACTTTAAGCGTCTCGGTGATGAATTTGCGGTCGACGGGGACGGGCGTGCGTCCGAATTTGCCGCGAACCATATCTTTGAATTCGTTCGGGACGAGCTTGTAGCGTGCGCCCGCGATAACGTTCATGGTTGCCTGCGTGCCGACAATCTGGCTTGACGGCGTGACGAGCGGCGGATACCCTGCATCTGCGCGGACGCGCGGCATTTCGTCGAGGAGGTCTTGATATTTGTCTTCTTCGCCGGCGTCGCGGAGCTGTTTAACGAGATTCGACAACATGCCGCCGGGAATTTGGAAGTCGAGCACGTTGACGTTGACATCGAAATATCCGGGCAGATTGAATTCCTTGATGAGTTCCTTTTTGACTTCAAGGAAGTGTTTGGCAATGGGCGTCATTGCTTGACGGTCGAGACCCGTATCGCGTTCCTGACCGTGAAGCATTGCGACAATCGTTTCTGTGCAGGGCTGTGACGTGTCGCTTGAGAACGGGCTCAACGCGCAGTCGACAATATCAACACCCGCCTCAATCGCCTTGAGGTAGGTCGCGTGCCCGAATCCGCTGGTGCAGTGCGTGTGCAGTTCGACGGGAATATCGAGACCTGCTTTGAGCTTTTTGACAAGGTCGTCGGCGGCGTAGGGTGCGAGCAAGCCGCTCATGTCCTTAATGCAGACGCTGTGGCAACCCATTTCCTGCAGTTCTTTGGCGAGCTCAACGAACATTTCATTGGTGTGGACGGGGCTGATTGTGTAGACGAGGCAACCTTGAACTTCGGGCTTTTCGGGGCAGGCAAGTGCGGCTTTGATAGCGACGCGCAGGTTGCGGACATCGTTGAGTGCGTCGAAAATGCGGAAGACGCCGATACCGTGTGCCGAGGCGTGCTGAACGAATTTTTCGACGACGTCGTTCGAGTAGTGATTATAGCCGAGCAGATTTTGTCCGCGCAGGAGCATTTGAATCGGGGTGTTCTTGAGGTTGGCTTTGAGTTTGTCGAGACGTTCCCATGGATCTTCGTCCAAAAATCTCAAGCAACTGTCGAAAGTCGCGCCGCCCCACGCTTCCAGAGCTTTATAGCCGATTTTGTCGAGGCTTGCAAGCATCGGCTCCATTTGACGATAACGCATACGGGTTGCGCACAGCGATTGGTGCCCGTCGCGCAAGACTGTTTCCATGATTTGAACCGGTTTCGCCATGAATTACACTCTCCTCCAAAAAATAAGTAACGTTGTAAGCGATTATAGATTTTCTTTATGGCAATGTCAATCAGTAATTAGATTTGGCGTAATTGCGGCGGTGCGCCGTTCCAAGCGTTTGAACTTCGATTCGATTTGTAGAACCTACTTTCTTTCGGCGGCGAAAGAAAGTAGGCAAAGAAAGCCGCGCCGCCTACGAAAACGTCACGTTTTCTAACGGCGGCGGTCATGGCCGCCCATCCTTGGGCGGCCTCGAATCGCTCAACTGATTCAACTCCTCGTCGTTTGCAACGCAGAATTTCGCGGCGGACGGTGCGCGTCTCAATATGTCACTGAAAAAAATCTGTAAATAATATTGGCAAGCGGCGCAGGATTTTGTATAATGCGTTCGGAATCATTTTCATAGAAATTTTTTCAACAGGCGGTGATCAAAATGAGTGATATAGTTACGATTAAGGGGCTCAAGTACGGCTTGCAGCTGACGTTCGCAAAGGGCGCGACTTTCGACGACGTGCAGGCGAATCTTTTGGACAAGTTGCAGTCGGGCAACAGCTTCTTCATTCGCGGGACGACGGTCTTTGTGCCGAAAGGTTACTTTGCCGAGGAGCAGAACGAGGCATTGCGCAGGATGTTCCACCGTCACGGAATGCTTTTCAGCACCGAGCTCAAACGCCCGAATCTTGCGCCGCCCTCCCGCGACGAAAAATCTTCCGCAAAAAAATCTGCACCCGTCGACGAGATGCAAAAGATGACGGTCATTAATCGCACGGTGCGCGGCGGGCAGGAGGTCAAAGTCAACTGCTCCGTGCTGATTTGCGGCAATGTCAATCCCGGGGCGCAAATCATTGCGGGCGGCTCAATCGACGTTCGCGGGACGTGTCGCGGCTTTGTTCATGCGGGAGCTTTCGGCGACAAAACTGCCTTCGTCGTGGCGGACAGGTTGATGCCCGCGCAGATACGCATTGCCGACCTTGTTGCCCGTGCGCCCGACGAACCCGAACAGGTCAGCCGTGCCGAACGTGCCATGATTAAGGACAACATGATCATTTTCGAGCCCGTGGCGCGATAAATTCTTCACGAAAGGAATAATTTTATGAGTCAGATTTTAGTTATCACGTCGGGCAAAGGCGGCGTCGGCAAGACGACTACTGCGGCGAATATCGGCGTCGGACTTGCCATGCGCGGCAATAAAGTTGCGCTGATTGACACCGACACCGGCTTGCGCAACCTCGACCTCCTGCTCGGTTTGGAGAATCGAATTCTGTATGACCTCGTCGACGTGACAAGCGGGCGCGTCCCCTATAAAAAAGCTCTCGTCCGCCACAAGAAATACGAAAATCTTTACCTCCTGCCGACTTCGCAAGTTAAAGATAAGTCCGCCGTCAATCCCGACCAGCTCGTCAAACTCTGCGACGAAATGAAAAAAGAATTCGACTTCATAATCATTGACTGTCCCGCCGGCATTGAGCAGGGCTTCAAAACCGCCATTGCCGCCGCAGATACCGCAATCGTTGTCACAATGCCCGAAATTTCTGCCGTCCGCGACGCCGACAAAATTATCGGTGAGCTCGGTCGCGCGGACAAGGAAAACGTCCAACTTATCGTCAACAGAATTCGTCCGCAGATGATTGAAAAGGGCGATATGCTCGACATGACCGACATTGACGAAATTTTATCCGTCGCGTGTATCGGGCAAGTTCCCGACGACGAAAATGTTGTCGTCGCAACGAACAGGGGCGAACCCGTCATTACGATGAACAATTCTTCGGCGGGGCAGGCGTACAAAAATATCGTCGCCAGAATTTGCGGCGAAAACGTCCCGTTCCTCAAACCGCAAAAGGAAGGCTTCTTCGCTCGGCTGAAAAAGCTTTTCGGCTTGCTGTAAGGAGGGCTGTCTATGCTGGACGTTTTAAAACGAGTCTTCGGCATGAGCGAAAAAAAATCCGGCACGGTCGCCAAGGAACGTTTGCAAGTCGTTCTGATTCACGACCGCGCCAGCATTTCGCCGGAGATTATGGAACGCATCAAAGAAGAAATTATCGCCGTCCTGTCCAAGTACATGAACATTAACCGCGCCGACATGGAAATTGCGCTTGAAAATGATTCCGACTCCGTCGCGCTCGTCGCGAATATTCCCGTCAATTCCATGCGTCACGCCAGATAAAAAAAATTTAAGCGGTCACAACGACCGCTTTTTTGTTGAAGTCATTCGCCGCGCAAATTCGCCATGAAACGCGCAACGTCTTCGCAAGCCGTGAAGTCGCTTATTGAACGTCGCCGCGCAAATCCGTCATAAACCGCGCAACGTCTTCGCAAGCCGTGAAGTCGCTTATTGAACGTCGCCGCGCAAATCCGCCATAAACCGCGCAACGTCTTCGCAAGCCGTGAAACCGCTCATTGAACGTCGCCGCGCAAATTCGCCGATTGAAATTGAGCGGTCACTGCGACTTATGCGCAAAATCAAAAAGCCCCGACGAATTGTCGAGGCTGTGTATGCGTTCGATTGAGCGTTATCACAAGAATTTTGCGAATCTGTAAGGGTCGCGGTCGATTGCGTCGATAAGGTATTGGCGTGCCCTGTATTGGTCAATCGCTTTGCCGTTGACTCTGTCGTAGTAGATGTTGCCGTGATTTTCGCTGGTGTCGAGTTTCATGCCCGCTTCCCAAAAGATGGCACCGAGTTTGCCGACTGCGGCGTCCCAATTCCGCGGCCAGGTGAGGTTGGGATAAGTGTCGGACAAGAACTGCATGTCGTCGTAGGTCTGTTCGTGAGTGCCGCCCGCCACTTGGTCGAGTTCGTCGAAGCTGAGCTGTTCGTTTTTGAGAATTTCGTTTGCCATGGTTATCAATCTCCTTTGATGTTGAAATTTCTTTCTGCCAATTATACGCGACGCGTCAAGTTTTGTTACACGCGCCGAAAAAATTTTTTTGCAACGGTCAGCGCGGGCGGTTACAATGTCGCGGGAGTTGATTCGATGAAACGGATATTAATCAGTCACGCGGACGGCACGACGTGCGCGGTTGAAGTTGACGGCGGCGACGTGGAGGCTGTCCACTTTGAGCACGGCGACGCCCCGCAAATTGTCGGCAACATATACAAAGGACGCGTGCAAAATTTTCTGCCGGGAATGCGTGCGGCGTTCGTGGACATCGGGCGCGATAAAAACGCCTTCGTGCAATTCGGCGCGACACAAAAATTTTCCGTCGGGCAAAGTATGCTGATTCAAATCGACCGCGACGCCGAGGGCACGAAAGGTCCGCGCGCGACGCTCAACCTAAGCTTGGCGGGACGAGTGCTGATTTTCCTGCCCACGCTCAATTATGTCGGCGTGTCGAATAAAATTCGCGGCGACGAGCGCATTCGACTGCACGCGCTGGCAAAAAAAATTCGCCCGCAAAATTCGGGGCTGATTGTTCGGACGGCGGCTGACGGTTGCGACGAAGAGTCACTGCTGGAGGATTTGGCGCGACTGCAAAAAATTTGGGCGCACATTTCGGAACGCAACCTCAAGCGCAAACCGCCCGCGCTCCTGTACAGCGACAACGACCTGCTCGAAAAAATTTTGCGCGACGAACTCACGGCGGACACGGAATTTGTCGTCGACAACCTGAAAATAATGCGGCGATTGAGCGAACACGTTGCGCCCGAAAAAATCATCCTGCACGACGGCGCACCGATATTTGAGGCGTTCGGAGTAGCGCAGGTGCTCGCGACGTTGACTGCCCGCGAATTGCCGTTGCCGGGCGGCGGACGAATCGTCATCGACAAAACGGAGGCACTGACCGCCATTGACGTGAACACCGCGAAATTCGTCGGGCGCACTGACTTCAACGAAACAATCCTGCGCACGAATTTGGAGGCGGCTGAACTTACCTTGCGGCAACTGCGACTGCGCGACATTGGCGGCATTGTGATTGTTGACTTTATCGACATGCGCGACGATGCTCACAAAAAAATTCTGATGGATTTTTTGCGCGAAGGTGCCCGCCGCGACCGTAACCGCACGAAAGTTGTTGATATGACGCCGCTCGGACTTGTTGAGCTCACGCGACAAAGTTCACACCGCTGATTAAGTTGTCGTGTTCGCGCAAGGTGGCATTCAACGTTATGGACGGCAAGTCGCCCGCTGAATTTGGCGTGAAAATTTTTTTGCAATTCGTTGACGCGTCGGCTATAATGAAACTGAAATTTTCTTGAAAGGAGTGTCACTGTTGCCGAACGGAAGAATCCTCGACTTGTCAGCGAAATCGCCCGAAATAAACGACAACGAATTGCCCGCCGCGCTGATTTACTTCGGCGAACGCGTGCCTGTGCAAGATTGGCGGGAATTATTTTTCATCGCGGTCAAATGCCTTTACACCGAGTTCCCCGACACGATAAACGCGCTGTGCAGCACCGACCCGACGCGCACGCTGTTCCTGCGCACAAATACAATCGACATGGTCAGCCCGCGAAAAATCGCGCCGATAATTTATCTGGAGACCGAGCGCACGCCTAAACAAATCCTCAAGGCGATAAAGTTCATCTTGACGCGCGCCGACGTGCGCAACGTCCACATGAGCATTGAAGTTTACGAGCCGATTTATCCGCGAAATTATCTGTCGAAACCGACCGTCGTCGTGCCCGAATCGCCGCAAATAATATCCGAGCCGCCGAAACGTCCGCGCATTCAAAAGCCCGTGTTGCACTTGAATCAGACGATTGAGGAAATGTTGGCGGCACTCGACGCAATGGAACTTCAGGCACCTAAAAAATCGCACGTCGTCTTGCCGCACGCCGCACGCTACGGACAGCCGGAGCCGCAAGTTTTCGGGAACTTGTTTTTCACGCTGGAGGGTCAACGCCACGGTCCCTTTGCCAATGAAAAAAATCGTTACGTCGCGCTGATGCATTGCCTTGCCGAGCTGTATCCGTATCAAATCTTGAAGGAGGCGGGGCACCACATCAACAGCGAACACCGCCTTACGCTGATGAAGGGCGCAAGTTACCTGTACTTCCGCGAGCCCGTGGAGTTGCCGAACAATTTGTACATCGACAAAGATTTTCCCGACCGCGTCCTTGTCGAAAACGAGCGATATTATTTGGCGTGTTGCGGACTGTATTTTGAGGACGTAATGATTAGTGGCTGAACGAATCAGTTGGATCGACTTTGCCAAGGGTGTCGCGATAATTCTTGTAGTGCTGGGGCACGTCAATACGCCGAGTCGTCTGCAAGATTTTATTTACGTGTTCCACATGCCGTTCTTTTTCGTGACGGCGGGATTTCTGCTGAACTTGAGCAAATGGGGCGGCGCGGAAAATTTTCGACCGTTCGCGGCGAAACTGTTCAATCGGTTGCTCGTGCCGTATTACGTCGCGGAAATTTTGTGGTATCCGATTTGGTATGTCGTCTGCCACGAAATGCAATATCCGGGATATTTGGGGCGACTGTGGCGTTGGAATGAGTTCACGCCGCTTGACGTACTGCTCGGCATCTTCGTCGGCAACAGCTACAACAACGTTTTAATTCTTGGGCAACTGTGGTTTTTGCCGTGCCTGCTGTTGACGGAATTAATTTTCGTCGCGCTGTACAATCGGCTGAACAAAATCGGCGCGAAAATTTTTATGCTTGCCGTCGTGACGTGTTCTTGTATCGGGCTGACGGTCGGAAAAATTTTCGTCCTGCCGATGGGATTCGATATCGCGCTGACGGCGCAAATTTTTTTGTTGGCGGGAATTCTGATTCGCAGATACAACGTCGTCGAACGCTTGAGCCCGAAACTTTGCGGCGTGCTGACGTTGATTTTAATCGTCGCATTTGAATTCAATGACCGCGTGGAAATGTCCGCTGCTTTTTACGGCGATTCGCTGATGTTCTGCGCGGGCGGAGTGACGGGGACGTTGCTCATAATGAAAATTTCCGCGCTGATGACGGGCGGCAAAATTTTTTCGACGATAAGCTTGTGCGGTCGGCAAAGCATGATGATTTTGGTATTGCACCCGATTGCCGCGAATGTTTTTTACGAAATAATTGCCCGCGCCACAAATTTTCCGCCCGAAATATTTTTCACGGAGCCGACGATAATTTTCGGCGCGACGGTAACGGGCGTGCTTATCCCGCTGACAATCGCCGAACGTTTCGGCAAACTGCCCGTGCTCAAATATTTCTGCCCGTGAAAAATTTTTTCATAAATTGCTTGCCTGCAGTCAACTCAATAACTTATAATTGCGTTGAAGTATTTTTAGGGGGCAAGCATCATGAAGCTCACACGCAGGAATTTTATCAAGCTCGCGGGAATAACCGGCGTCGTCGTATTGACGGGCGGCTTGGCGGGCTGTGAAGATAAATCGGCTACAACTAAAAATATCGCTGTCGCGGAAAAAATTCCTCCCGCCGACAAAGCTACTGTTTACTTCAGCAAGACAATCGACGCCGAACATTTAATCGCGCTTTACCAAAAGATTAACGGTCAAATCGTCGGCAAAGTCGCCATTAAACTGCACACGGGCGAGCCGAAAGGTCCGAACATTTTGTCGCCGAAACTGGTGCAACCGTTTCAAGCGCAAATTCCGAATTCAACGATTATCGAGGCGAATGTTGCTTACGGCGGACCACGCTCCACGACGGAAGGTCACCGCCGCGTGCTCAAAGCCAACGGCTGGACGTTTTGCCCCGTCGACATAATCGACGAGGACGGCGACGTTGATTTTCCCGTCGGCGGCGGCTTCCACCTGCAAAAAGTCGCAATGGGCGCGCACCTCACCAACTACGATTCGCTGATTGTGTTGACGCACTTCAAAGGTCATTCAATGGGCGGCTTCGGCGGCAGTCTCAAAAATATCGCAATCGGTTGCGCCAGCGGCAAAGTCGGCAAGCGGCAAGTTCACGGGCTCGAAGACTTCGGCGAATGGGTCATGGGCGATAAACTCATGGAACTTTTGGCGGACAGCGGCAAAGCCATTTGCGACCACTTCGGCAGGCAAATTGTTTATATAAACGTCCTGCAACGGTTAAGCGTCGACTGCGACTGCGCGGGAGCCGGTGCCGCCGCGCCCGAAATGCCCGACCTCGGAATTTTGGCGTCGACGGATATTTTGGCTGTCGATCAAGCCTCCGTCGATATGATTTACAATTATCCCGGTCCCGAAAAAAATTCGCTGATTGAACGTATCGAAAGCCGTTCGGGTCTGCGCCAACTCACCGCAATGGCTCAACATCAAATGGGCACGTCAAATTACGAACTCATTACGATTGATTAAACATAAATTCTGCGAAAAAGTTCCTCCGCGCTCAAGTCCGTGCCGAGGAATTTTTTTGTTGCCGACATCTGCGCGGGCTGAAAATTTCTGTCGCCGAATTGAGCGCGTCGGCAACGGTCGGATTGACGCGTCGGCACGAACACTTTGCGGGCTGAAAATTTCCGTCGCCGAATTGAGCGCGTCGGCAACGGTCGGATTGACGGCGTCGGCTCGAACACTGCGGGCTGAAAATTTCTGTCGCCGAATTGAGCGCGTCGGCAACGGTCGGATTGACGGCGTCGGCACGAACACTGCGGGCTGAAAATTTCCGTCGCCGAATTGAGCGCGTCGGCAACGGTCGGATTGACGGCGTCGGCTCGAACACTGCGGGCTGAAAAATTTTTCGCAACCCGCGAATTTTTTTTGTGCAAACGCAGATTAGCTGATATAATCGACTTCGCAACATCAGATTAACTCACTGAGGAGGAACGGTTATGCTCACGATTGAAAAACTTCAAAGCTACGGCGTCAACACTAAGGAAGGTCTTGCGCGTTGTTTAGGTAAGGAAGCGTTCTTTTTCCGTATGCTCGGACTCGGACTCAAGAACGCCGCTTTCGACAAACTCGGCGAAAATTTGGCGGCAGGCAACCTCGACGAGGCGTTTGAACAGGCTCACGCGCTCAAAGGCGTCGTCGGCAATCTTGCGCTCACTCCGATTTACAATCCGCTTGCCGAAATGACCGAAATGCTCCGCGCCAAAAAGGATGCCGATTACGTTGCAATGTACGCGCCGATTAAAGAACTTCGCGATAAGTTGGTTGCCGAGCTCTAAGGACTGGTTTTGATGCTGGATTTTAAGCCGAGCTTTTACGAAAAAATTTTTGCCTCACTGGACAACAACGCTGTACTCATGCGGCTGACTGACGACGGAAAATATTTCCCCGTATGGTGTTCGCGCGAATTCGCCGAGATGATGGAGTGCACCGCCGACGAATTCATTGCCCGCGAACGCGACGATCCGAGCTTGCGAATTCACCACGACGACCGCGCCGAAGTCGATTACCTGTTCAAAAATCGCGTCACCCGCGCAGGTACGAACAATCTGACGATTCGACAGCGCACGCTAAAAAATAATTGGCTGTGGGTCAACGTCCATTACGCCTTCGTTGCGGACGGCGGCGACGCTTACGCTTACTGCAACTGTTTCAACGTGACGAAGATTAAACGCGACGAGGAACGCGCCAAAGTCCTTTACGAGGGTGTTCGCGCGGAGCTGGAAAATTTTTCCGACAGTACGCTTGTCGCCCTGCGGCTGAATTTGACGCGGGATATCGTGGAGGATTGTCGCGGGCGCGAACGTTACGACATCGACCTGCGCGGCATGAAAATTTCCGAACACTTCAACGAGCGGACGCAGTATCTTCCGCTGGAGCGCGACCGTAAAAAATTCGTCGACGACTTCAACACGACGCGTTTGCTTGAAAATTTCGCGGCGGGCAAAAATAATCAGTCCGCCGTATTTTTCAGCCGCCGTCCGAGCGGGCGCGAATGTTTCGTGAATTTCAGCGTCACACTGCGCCGTGACCCAGACACCGAAGATATTATCGCCTTCGCCACGGAGCAGGATTACAACAACGAAGTCGTCAGCCGCACGGTTTTGAGCAAGGCTCTTGCCGACCAATACGACATGATAACCTACATTGTCGGCGGGAATTACGGCGTGGTTATCGGCGACGAGGCGAACATTCCGCGAGGCTCAATCTTCCCGCGAAAACGCACGGGCAGTTACGACGAATACCTTAACGAGCAAATCAAGCCGGCGTTGACGGGCTCACATGAGGAGCGAGAAAAATTTTACAAGGCTTTGACGCTTGAGCGGATTGAAACTGCGCTGGAACTTCGCGAGCCGTATGAAGTCAACATCCATTGCTTTATCGACGGCGAAATTTTTCACAAGCGATTCGTGTTTTATCTGGTTGACCGCGACGCGAAATTTTATATCCTGCTCAAAAGCGATACGACGAAAATTCAGCGCGCGCAGTTCGCGAAAAATGAACAGCTCCGCAACGCGCTGGAAATCGCCAATCAAGCCAACGTCGCGAAGACTGCGTTCCTGTCAGCAATGAGCCATGAAATTCGCACGCCAATGAATGCGATTATCGGGCTGGACACCATTGCCCTGCGCGAGCCCGGCTTGCCCGACAAAGTCCGCGAACATCTGGAAAAAATCGGCTCAAGCGCGCGACACCTTCTCGGCATAATCAACGACATTTTGGACATGAGCCGTATCGAAAGCGGACGCATGATTCTCAAGCACGAAGAATTTTCCTTCGGCGGCATGTTGGAACAGATTAACACGATGGTCAGCGGACAATGCCGCGACAAGGGCTTGAACTACGATTGCGTGATTCGCGGGCACGTCGACGACTTTTATATCGGCGACGAAATGAAGCTCAAGCAGGTGCTGATTAACATTCTCGGCAACGCGATTAAGTTCACGGCGACGGGCGGCAGTATCACTTTCCACGTCGAGCAAGTCGCGCACTTCGAGGACAAGTCAACGCTACGATTCGTCATTCGCGACACGGGCATCGGTATCGACAAGGATTATCTGCACAAAATTTTTGAGCCGTTCAGTCAGGAAGATTCGGGCACGTCGACATCTTACGGCGGCACGGGCTTGGGTATGGCGATAACAAAAAACATCGTCGAGACAATGAACGGCAACATCTCCGTCCGCTCCGAAAAGGGCGTCGGCTCCGAATTCACCGTAAACATCACGTTGCGCAACTCCCCGAAAAGTTTCGACAGCGTCAAGGGCAAGAAGATTGAAGTCAGCGATTTGCGCGTGCTGATTGTCGACGACGATCCGATTGCCTGCGAACACGCCAAACTTGTGCTTGAGGAAGTCGGCATTGCGGCTGAAACGTCGCTTACCGGTCGCGAAGCCGTCGAGAAAGTCAGACTGCGCCGCGCCCGCCACGAGCTCTACAACATCCTGCTGATTGATTTGCGTATGCCCGACGAAAACGGCATCGAAGTCACGCGGCAAGTCCGCGACATAATCGGCAACGAATCTGCAATCATAATCCTAACGTCATACAGCTGGGACGACGTTATCGA
>JADEZP010000089.1 GCA_015206805.1 Quinella sp. 1Q7
GAGCGTACTTTTTCTTGGCTTAATCACTCTCGGCGACTTAGCAAAGACTACGAGCTGACGATTGCTTCTGCCGAGACCTTGATTAAGATTTCTCATATTCACACTTTGCTTAATCGTTTATGAACACTAATTCTTAAATTTTTTGCTCATATTCTCTGACAAGACGATAGAAAACGTTCTTAGAGATTTTGAGTAAGTACCAAGCTTCCTTCGACTTGAGCTTTTTCTCTTTCCAGAGCGCGTAAATTTTCTTCCAGTTCGAGGGGAATTGGATTTTGGGGCGACCGTAAGGTCGTCCCGTTTTCGTTTTACCTGTTTTGCGCCACAGGGCAATACCTTCCGCTTGTCGCCGTCGAATATTCTCGCGCTCCTCCTGCGCAATGAAACTGAAAACTTCAATCAGCAGATTGTTGACCAATTCCATTACGTTTCTTTGTTGTTCGTTGCAAACCTCAAGCATCGTCTGTGGAAAATTCAAAATATGGACGATGACGCCCTTGTCCTTGAAAAACCGCAATTCCTCCTTGATAGCGTCTTTGTCGCGACCAAGTCGATAAATACTCTTGACGTAGAGTTCATCTCCTTCGCGCACTCTCTCCTTAAGCGACTTATAGCCCGTTCGATCAAAATCCTTGCCGGACTGTTTGTCCGAGATAATGTTTTCCGTTTTTGGCACGTATCGGCGAAGTTCGACCAGTTGACGTTCCAGATTCTGATCCTTGCTGGATACTCGCGCATAGCCCCAAATTTCCTTAGCCATATCTGTTTCACCTCCGACGACATTATATCAGATACTCCTTAAAAGTCACATCGCTTTTCGAGACAAATTGAAGTCACCTAAGCGATTGATAAAAGGACTGCGCAGGATTGAATACACGTCGTCTTTAGGTGTACTTTTTGGGAACCGCGCGAAAAAATTCCGTACTACATTCAAATGTGTATGAAGACGTGGAAAAAATTTCTGCCCGACGCCGAAATCGTCGTGCTCGACTACAAAAATGTCGGTGATTATATCGACGTGCGCGAACTCGGTTTGGAATTGTTTTCGGGCAGATTCAATCTTGCACACGTTTCCGACGCAATAAGAGTTGCGCTCCTTGCCAAGCGCGGCGGAATTTGGCTTGACGCCGACACGATAATTTTGAGCTCCGACGCCGAAAAATATTTCCTGCCCGACGAACAAAATCGCACGGTTTTTTTCGGATATCCCAAAAACAGATCGAATCACGTAGGTTTTATAAATACGCCGCCCAATTCCGTTTGCATGAACGAGTGGCTTGAATTCATCAAGAAAAGGATTCAAAGTCTGACGCCTTCAACGGAAATCAACACGCTTTTTTTGAGCAACAGTTTTACCAATCCGTTTGCAAGAAATCATCTGAATGAAGTGCACATACTCGACAATATATCTGTAATGCCCGAACTTAAAATTATTCCGCAAGATAAAGAATGGACTCCGGCAAATCGTAAGGCTTATTACATTAATTATTACTTCTTACAAAATCGTCATTTGGCAGACGTTGATGCCAACATGCTTATGTTGCACAATTCGTGGACGCCGACTTTTTATAAAAATATTCTGCCGAAAGATCTTTTGTGTCGAGATTGCACGATGACAAACGTTTTGGCAGAAGCACTCGATATTAAACTGCCGCCGCCCCATGAGCGTTTTCAACTTCGGCTTGAGAACAAGAAATGGGTTTTGGTTCCGAGCATTATGACGCCAAAAGCTTAACGAGCGGACAAAATTCAAAACGCCTTCTGACCTCGGAGGGCGTTTTCGTTTGGCAAGACGGCGCGTTTATGCTATACTTGTCGCGATTATCGCTAAGGAGAGAGATTATGCCGAAAATTTCATTCGACGCGGCAATGTATTTCGTGGTGTTGTTTATGGCGTTTGCGGTGCCGCTGTCGACCGCCGCCGCAAGCATCGCCGTCGGATTGGGCACGCTGTTTATAATCGTTCATTCGGTGCGGGCGCGAAAATTCCCGACCTTCGACGCAAAAATTCTGGAGGTGCTGGCGGTTTACATCGTCTGCCAAATTTTCACGGCAATAACGTCGTGGAACCCGTCGATAAGCCTGCGCGAAGTCGTCGGCGAAGTGCACCGATTCTTCCCGCTGATATTCGCAATGACATTCATCAAGCGGCGCGAACAACTCGGCGGCGTCCTAATCGCGACACTTTTGGCATCGCTGATAAACGACGCGGCGGGAATTTTTCAATGCCTGGTGCAGGGCGCGCCGCGTGCTTACGGATTCAATCACACGCCGACATTTTACGGGTCGTTTATGTTGATTCAGTTGCCCGTGATGATTTTTATCGCGCAGTCGGAATTTTTGTCGCCGCTGTGGAGACGGCTTGCACTCGTCGGCGCGGGCTTGAGCTTAATCTGTCTGGTGCTGTCAATGACGCGCGGCGCATGGTTGGCGTTAGTGGCGTGCGTCGTGATTTTCGTCGTGCCCGAAAAAAAATATCGCCGCATGACCGCTAAAATCTGCGCGGGCTTGGCGATAGTGTTCGTGATTGTCGCGGCAATGTCGCCGAAAATTCAAGACAGGCTCACGACGCTGACCGACGCCAACTTCCAAAGCAACAGCGAACGCCTTTTGATGTGGCAGTCGGCAGTCGAAATTTTCCGCGATTATCCGATTTACGGCGTCGGGCAAAAAATGTTCTTCACGGCGTACAACGAACAATACATTTCCCCCGAAGCTAAAGAACGTCCCGGCGACGGTATGCGAGGACACACTCACCCGCACAATAATTTTCTGCACCGCGCCAGCGAAGGCGGCTTGATTGGTTTATTATCGTTCGTCGGACTGTATGCGTATTTCTTCTGGAAATTTTTCCGACAGTTCCGCCGCGAAAGACGCTTTGCCTTCGGCGCGGGCATGACGGCGTTCATGATTTTGGCGGCGTTGCAACTTGAAGGCTTGACCGATACGAACATGAATCAAGTCCCGATTATGCGCGAATTTTGGCTGATTGCGGGCACGATGCTTGCGGCGGATAACATTCTTAACAGAGGTGAATTTTTTGACAATCGACGAAAAAATTTTTGAGATGCCCGAAGGCGAAGGCGTCACGGTCGAACAGGAACTTAGCGACGAGCGACGCGAATTACTGCAGGAATTTGCCGACGGACTGGGCTTGACATTTTCGCGGCTGGAGTTGCTCAATCAAGCGTTGACGCACAAATCTTACGCAAAAGAATTCGAGCCGCGTCTTAAATACAACGAGCGACTGGAATTTTTGGGCGACGCGGTCTTAGGCTTGGCGGCGGGCACGTACCTGTTCGAGCACTTCCCGAACTTTACGGAGGGCGAACTGACCAAAATGCGTTCAAGCGTCGTGCGGCAGTCCACATTGACGCGGCTGGCTGAAGAACTCGGCTTGGATGAACTGTTGCAACTGGGACCGACGGAAATTGCGTCAATTCGCGGACGTGCGTCGAATCTTGAAGACGCGATGGAATCTTTAATCGGCGCGATTTATCTTGAACACGGCTGGGAAGTCGCCCGCGATTTTGTTTGGCAGAATTTTGAGCACGAATTCGAGCACGTCAAACTTACCGGCATTCCGAAAGACTACAAAAGCAAATTGCAGGAAGTGGCGCAACGTCAACCGACGCACCCGAAAGTTACTTATACCGAACTTAGCGCAAGCGGACCTTCGCACATGCCCACGTTCGAGGCGGCGGCAGTTATCGACGGCAAAATTCTCGGTCGCGGCGTCGGCAACAGCAAAAAAGCCGCCGAACAGGAAGCTGCGCGGGCGGCGTTGATTAAACTCGGCGAACTTGAAAAATAATTCGGCTCAAAAATTTTCCCAATCGGCGGCGATATGCTTGCCGATAATTTTTTTTATGCGGTCGACGGGAAACGGAGCCTCGTACTCCTCGAAGTAGCCGATTTCGACGATTCGCGCCTGCGTGACTTCATTGTTGCGACCGACGGGCACATCAACCGCGTCGCCGACGGCAAGCGTCTCGTCGTCCGTGCGGTAGGTGTACAGCTTGTAAGTGCCGGGGAAACGCACCTTGCATAAAATATATTTTCCTTGGCGCGGCGCAATGACGACGGCTTGCGGCGAGAAAATTTCAGCCGACAAATCCGCCATGAGCTCACGAATACCGTCCGCGAATTCCGTCAGCCCCGGCAAAAAATTTTCGCTGTAGTAAGTCTCAAAAGTCTCAATCGAGCCGTCGTGTCGCACAATCTCAAATTCCGCGCGCGATTCGGAAATTTCGGCGGGAGTAGCGGCGTCGCGCCCGTCGATGATTTTTTGGCACGCGTCGAAAAATTTTTTTATGTCGTCGCCCGCGTCGTAGATGTGGCGGGATTTTTTCTTGGCAAGCGTGACGGACTTGTCGTTGCGGTCAAGCGTCAAACTTTCGGCGGCATAAGCGATTGTCACGCGCTCAAGCCGTCGGCGATTGACAAACTCCAATTCGGGAACAATCGCGTCGAGCCAATCCATGAAGCGCGACCAATTTTCGGGATAAGTTCCCGCGCCGCGTCCGCGATAAATTTTGTTGCCCGCCGCATACGTCAGCGACCATTGCAAGCCGCCGTGAGCCTGCGACGAATAATTTTCCTCCCACGCAAAAATTTCCAGCGCATCGAGCTCCGCAAGCTGATCGTCGGAAATTTCGGCGGCGGGAGAATTTTTTTTGCCGACGTCGAGCAATCCGCCGCGCAGAATTTTGTAAGCGACCGTCGCGCCTGTGATTGTCAGTTCAACGGTTTTGTAGCCGCGTCGCCCGTCACCGACCGTAAATTTAATTTGCCGCGTCATCACTCAATCTCCCACAAAAAATCAACGGTATCGCTTGCCGTAACGTCTTCGGGTTGGAAGTCAAACGCCGTGTCGCTGTCGCAACCGAGCACCGTCGGCGCAAGATTCACCTCGTGACGAACGACCGCTTCCTGCCACGAATAATTGATGTCAATCAGTCGACCGAGTTTGACTCCGGCGGCGGTGCACAGAATTTTTGCCTTACGTTTGGCGTCGCGGGCGGCGGACTTCAACAGCTTGTCGACGAAGGCGTCGGTGTCCTTGAGCGTGAACGCAATCGTAATTTTCGGCTCGGACAGGCACGCGGCAATCGTGTCGACCGTCGCGCCAAGTTTGTCGGCGTCCATGTCGAACGTCAGCCGCAAATCGTGACGGCACTCGAAGCCGACGAAATTTTTCCTGTAGCGTTTGGAACTGCCTTCGCGATATTCCTCGTCCTCGTAAATCGTGCGCACGTCAAAATTCGTCGTCTTGAGATCGTCAGCATTGAAGCCGACCTCGACAATCGATTCGCGGAGCATTTCGATTTGCTGATTGGCGATTTTCAGCGCGGCGGCGTATTCGACGTGTTGCGCCGTCAAAGTCAGCGACAGGACAACGGTATCGGGAGCCTGTTCGGCGTGCCCGAAGCCCTTGATGTGAATTGTGCGGTTAGTTTCGCTCATGAAGCCATCCCTCCAAAAAAAATTCTCACGCGCTAAAAATTCTACGCAAAAAAAATCCGCCCTGCCTGTCGCGGCAAAGCGGAAAATATTTTTTAGAGCGTCATTGCGATTTCGTCGCAGTTCGGGGCAACGTGACGTTGCATCCAATGTTCGCGTCCGAGTCGTCAGCACCGCAATTAATCGCCGCGCCGAAATTTATTCGCGACCTTCAAGCGTCATTGCGATTTCGTCGCAGTTCGGGAATTTCGGGCAGTCGATGCACTCTTTCCAGATTTTGTGCGGCAGTGATTCTTTCGTCGTCACCGTGAAGCCCAGCGATTTGAAAAAATCCGGGCGATATGTCAGCGTGAAAAATTTCGTCACGCCGACCGCGCAACCTTCCGCCAAAAGTTTTTTGACGATTTCGGAGCCGATGCCCTGTCGCGAAAAATCTGCGTGCACCGCCATTGAGCGCACCTCCGCAAGTTCGTTCCACGTCAAATGCAGTGCGCCGACGCCGACAATTTTTTTCGATGCGACATCCTCGGCAACGACAAATTCCCGCAACGTCTCGTAAAGCGTGCTGTGCGGTTTCGGCAGCATGATGCCTTGCGCCGCGTAAAATTCTATCAGCTCGTAAATTTCGTCGACATCAGCGAACGTCGGCTTGCGATATAAAAACATTCAGCTCACCTTCGACGCGACGACAGACTTCAAAATTTCGATTGTCTTGCGCACGCCCGAACGCGTATCGTCTTTCGGCGACCAACCTAAGCCGCGCAATTTGTCGTTGGGCATGATTGAGTTGACGGCGTTGGAAAAACCTTTAGCCTGCGTTTCGCTCGGCAGCTCAAAGACGACCTTCCTGCCCGCAAGGGAGCTGATATACTCGGCAATTTCGCGCAGGGTCAGAATTTCGCCCGAATCGGCGACGTTGTAAGCCTCGCCGCACTTGCCGTTGAGCAGGCAGTAAAGAATTCCGCTCGCCGCGTCGTTGCCGCAACAGTAAGAAAATTTCGGGAGCCCTTGACTTTTCAGGACGATATCGTTGCCGCGCACGCCGTTCATGATAAATTCGCTCATCGCCTTGCTATCGTTCAGGCGGATTGTCGGACCGTAAATCCTGCACAGACGCGGAATGACGATATCCATGCCGTGCTGACTGATGTACGCTTGACAGAGAGCCTCACCCGCGCGTTTGGATTCGGGGTAGCCTGCGCGGACGGTGTTGCAGTTGATGTAGCCGCAATAATTTTCCGTAAACAGATCGTCGGGATTGAGTGCCTTGCCGTAGACTTCGACGGTCGACACGAATACGAAGCGCGAAATTTTTTTCCGCCGCCCAAGTTCAAGCAGATTGTGCGTGCCGATAAAATTCGTCGTCATTGTGCTGACGGGCTCGGTCGCGTAAAGCATGGGATGCGTATTGCTCGCCGCGTGAATAATGTAGTCGACGGGGAAGTCTTGCTCAATCGGCGCGTTCACGTCAAGCTTGAGGAACTCAAAATTTTTGTCGCCGAAGTAGTCGCCGAAACGTTCCGCCGCGATTTTTTCATTGCGCCCAGCCGCGAAGATTTTGACGTTCAAATTGTCGTCGCGATTTTTTTTCATGAGGACATCGACAATCACGGTGCCGATAAGTCCGCTTGCGCCCGTGAGCAACAAATTTTTGTCGGCAAGCTTTTGCCACGGCAGAGCTTGAGCCGCAATGTCGGCAATGTCCGCCGCGTAAAGTTCGTGCTTGATATACATTGCGTCACCTCATTTGAGCCACTCGGTTTTTTTGGCGACGAGCAGGGCTTTGAAAATTTCGATGTCCTCGACGGTCGTGAGCTTGATATTTTTTTCGGAGCCCGACGAGAAATAAACTTGCTCGCCCAACTCAAAGAACATTGTGTTCGGCGACGTGGCGTTTGTAATTCCGCGCTCAAGGGCAAGGCGATTCATGTCGCAGATTTTGCCGATTGTGAAGCCGTGAGGCGTATGTGAGCGGCGCAATTTTTCGCGCGGGTAGAAGTCGCAGGTCTTAATGCCGTCTTCGGTGCGCATGACGGGTTCATAGCACGGCACGGACGAAATTGCGCTGCCGTACTTTTTGGCGGTGATAATGCAGTCGGAAATGATTTCGGCGGAAACCAGCGGGCGTATGCCGTCGTGAATCAGAACGATATCGTCGCGGTTGTAGTGTCTTTCAAGCTCGTAAACGCCGTTGCGAATGGAGCCTTGATTGTTTTCGCCGCCCGCAATGACGTGTTTGAGCTTTGTGATGTTGAATTGGTCGGCGTAAGCTTGAAGAACTTGTTCCCAGCCTTTGAGGCAAACGACGGCGATTATGTCGATTTCGGGGTGCCGTTGAAAAGCTTCCATTGTGTAGACGATGACGGGTCGGTCATTGATTGTCAGAAACTGTTTCGGGATGTCTTGGTGCATGCGCATGCCGGAGCCGCCCGCAGTGATTAAAGCTATATTCGCCATAAAAATTCGCGGCAAGAAAAAATTCCTGCCGCTGTCACCTCCTGTAAATCAATTTGAATTTGCCGCAGTTTATCACGGCGTGAAAATTTTTTCAACGTGCCGTCGCGCTCAAGTGTGCGGTGTTGGCGACGGGTTGCGCTGTCCGAACGTTTGAACTTCGATTGATGTTTGTGTTCTACTTTCTTTCGGCGGCGAAAGAAAGTAGGCAAAGAAAGCCGCGCCGCCTACGAAAACGTCACGTTTTCTAACGGCGGCGGTCAAGGGCGCGCGTCCATGCGCGCCCCTTAACTCACGGTGCTCATCCATGCGCGGTCTCAAATTCGCGGCGGGTGCATGAATCACTTCGTGAGCAGGTCAGTTACTTTGCTTGCGAAGTCGGCGGGATTGGCGGGCATTACGCCTTCAATCAGCAGTGCCACAGCGTAAAGCGTCGTGCACATGTCCTTGAACGCGGGATTGTCTTTGCCGAGCGCGTGCAGTGCCTCAAGCTTCGCGAATGCCGCGTGATTCGGGTTGAGTTCCAAAATTTGCGTCGCCTTGAACAGCGGGTTGTTCATTGCCGCAAAAGTTTTTTCCATTGACAGCGACGGACCGCCTTCGCCCGTGGCAAGACAGACTGCGCCCGATATCAGCCGCGATGTCAAACGGACTTCCTTAACGTCGCCGCCGATTGCGTCTTTAACGTCGCGGAGCAAATCTTCATGCGACTTGGCGATCTCCTCGACTTCGGCTTTGACTTTCTGCGATTCGGCGTCGTCAAGCTCGAAGTTCTCGACCGTGATTGATTGAAAATGTTTTTCGGCGTATTCGTGCAGGACTTGAACGGTGAATTCGTCGACGGGGTCAGTCAGATACAGCACCTCAAGCCCGCGTTGCCGCAACAGTTCCATCTGCGGCAAACGTTCAATCGCCGCGACGTTCGCGCCCGCCGCCGTGTAAATTTGCTTCTGCGATTCGGGCATGCGTTCCACGTATTCGGCAAGCGTCGAAAATTTTCCGTCCCGCGACGTTTGGAAGATGAGCAGGTCTTTCAAGCTGTCGCGCGCCTTCGTGTCGAACATGCTGTTGTAGACGCCGAGCTTGAGCGATTTGCCGAATTCGTGCCAAAAAGTTTCGTACTTGTCGCGGTCGTCACGGAGCATTTTGCCGAGTTGCTTGAGAATATTTTTTTCAAGTGCCTTGCCGATGACTTTTACCTCGACGCTTTGTTGCAGGAGTTCGCGCGAAATATTCAGCGGCAGGTCGGGCGAATCAACCAGCCCCTTCATGAAACGCAACCAATCGGGCAGAAAATCTTTGCACTTGTCCATGATGAACACGTGCCGCGAATACAGCTGCAGTCCCGCTTCGTAATCGGCGTAATACAAATTCGGCGCGGCGTGTTTCGGAATGCAAAGGAGCGCGGTATATTCGACGGTGCCTTCCGCCTTGACGTGGAAAATTTCCTGCGGAGCCTCCCACTCGTGCAGTTGCTGCTTGAAAAATTCGTCGTACTCTTCGCGCGTGATGTCGGACTTGTTGCGCGTCCACAGCGGCTTCATGGAATTGACCGTGCGAATTTCAATCGTCGGCTCGGCGTCCTCGTTGCCCTTGACCTCGAAATTCATCTTGATTGGATAGCGCACGAAGTCCGAATATTTTTTAATGAGCCGCTCAATCGTGTAAACGTCGGTGAAATTGTATTCGTCGTCGCCGCAGAATTCGGGCTTGAGGTGCAGGATAATCGTCGTGCCGCGCAGTTCTTTGTGGAAGTCTTCAAGCTCGTATTCGCCCGCGCCGTCGGAAGTCCATTTGACGGCGGAGTCGGTACCGGCTTTGCGCGTGAGGAGTTCGACTTTTTCGGCGACGATGAACGCGCTGTAAAAGCCGACGCCGAATTGTCCGATAAGTTCCTGCGCGGCGGCACCGCTTGCTTCGCGGAGTTTGTCGAGAAAATCTTTCGTGCCGCTTTTGGCGATTGTGCCGATATTCGCAATGACCTCGTCGCGCGTCATACCGATACCGTTGTCGCTGATTGTGATTGTCTTCGTGTCGGCGTCGGGCACGATAAAAATTTCGGGCTCGCTACCGTCAGCAAGCGCGTTGTTCGTCAGCGATTCGATGCGCCGAGTTCAAAGCTTGGATTGACGACGGCAAGTTCTTGGAGTTCGCCGAAGTCTACGGCAACTACTACGGCACGCCGCTGAACAAAATCGAGGAGCGGCTCAATCGCGGCGAAGACATCTTGCTTGAAATCGACGTGCAGGGCGCGCTCAACGTCAAGCGCAAGATGCCCGAAGGAATTTATATTTTCCTGTTGCCGCCGTCACTTGAGGAGCTTAAGCGTCGAATCGAAGGTCGCGGCACCGAGACGCCCGAGAGTTTGAAGCGCAGACTTGCCAACGCCGTTGCCGAAATTCAAATCGGACGCGAATACGACTACGCCGTCGTCAATGATTCGGTCGACAACGCCGCCGCGCAGATTGAAGCCATCCTTGCCGCCGAGCGTTGCAAAGTCGCGCGCAACCTTGACAAGTTCAATCTTGAGGAGGCTTTTTAAATGAAACTCAAAGAAGACGTGCTGAGTATGGTCAATCCTTCGACGGACTCTATGCTAAAGCAGACGCACAGCCGCTATGCTCTGGTGGTTTTGGCGAGCAAGCGGGCGCGTGAACTTTTGAGCGGTGCACCTTGCCGAGTCGAGAATCGCGCCAACAAATTCGTCACCAACGCCATGGAGGAAATCAACGAGGGCAAAATCACCTACACGATTAAGGATTAAATCATGCAACCTTTATTCAAAGAGAAGCGATATGAAGACGCCATAAAGTTCTATGAAAAAGCTTTAGACATAAACTCTTCCATAGAAGTGCTTTATTCCAACAAAGGAACTTGCAAAAAATGTCTCAAAGAATACAAAGATGCAATTAATGACTATAAAAAAGCTTTAGAGCTTAACCCCAAAAACACCAAGAACATGAATCGACTAGCTAGTGTCTATATAATCACAGGACAAATAGGTGAAGCAAAATTGCTTCAAGAGAAGGCTTTAAATTTAGAACCCAATAATTCAACATATAAGGAACAAATGGCCACTATAGAAAAAATCCTGGAAGATGAAATCAAGTTGAACGATAAAATCAAGGAACAGAAATTCGAAGATGCAGAAGAAGTTTGCAAAAGACTGATAGAAAAAGTTTCAGATTTCAGCGAGTATAAATTAAAATACATTAAAATACTTATCGAAAATGTGAAATTAACAGAGGCTTTACAATATATAAATAAAGAAGTGAATTATAATGATAAAAAAAATGATGAATTTGATTATCAAACAGCATTATGTTTATATTATGATGGTCAATATGAAAAAGCGAAAAAACAAATAAATATAATGAAATCAAAAGGGAATAAAATAGATACAAATGATTTATTAAATAAAGTAAACACAATAGAATCAGTAAAAAATAAAGCAAATGAAATATTTAAACAAAAGAAATATGAGGAAGCAATAGAAGAATATACTAAAATACTTGATTTTGACCCAAATAATAAAAAATTTAATTCATTAATTTTAGCTAATAGAGCTTTATGTTATCAAAAATTAAACAAAAATGTAGAAGCTTTACGTGATTCAAATCAAAGTATTAAATTAAATCCTTTTTATGCTCGAGGATATGTCAAAAGAGGTAATGTTTATATGGAACTAAAAATGTTCGATGATGCTAGAGCTGATTTTCAAAAAGCGAAAGATTTAGATCCAAATGTTACAGGTGTT
>JADEZP010000017.1 GCA_015206805.1 Quinella sp. 1Q7
GATATTTGCCGGGCATTGCCGTCGGATTCTTGACGAATTTGCTGGGAGCATTCGTCACGGACGCGGAAATTTACTACAACACGGTAAGCGTCTTGCTTGCGGTGCTGACGGCGTTTTTGGCGGGCAAGGGCTACTACGACAAATTCCCGCGCGTCCTACTGACAATCCCCGCGACAATTTTGCTGACCGGTTTCGTCGGCATGGTGATTGACGAGCTGTTGTCGTATTCGCTGACGATAACATTCGACCACGCCTCGATTGTGGAACTCGTCAAACATTTCCTGCGAAATTTTTCCGCTGAACTGCCCGATAAAACTTTGGCGATAATGTTGACGTTCGGCGCACTGAAATTGATTCCGCCCGAATATAAAAAAAAGTTCCGTCTGCTGGGCAAAATGCAGTCTCCCGTCTCCGACGACATGCGCCGAGCAATGAGCGCGAGTAACAAATTTATCACGTCACTGCGCACGAAGATGGTCTTTAACTTGATGTTCATTACGATGTTCGTTGCCGTGTTGATTTCCGCGATAAGTTATTCGCTGTACCAAGACAACGCCATAAACGAACGCATACAAATTGCCGACGGGATAATTTCCGCCGCCGTCAACGAAATTGATCCCAAGCGCGTCGACGATTTCCTTGCCAACGGCTACGACGCCGAAGGCTACCGCGACGTGGAAAAAATTCTTTACAAAATTCGCAACAGCAACCGCGACGTGAAATATCTTTACGTCTACAAAATTATGGAGGACGGCTGCCACGTCGTGTTCGATTTGGATACGGCGACGGTCGAGGCTACGAAGCCCGGCGAAATTGAAGACTTCGACGATACTTTTAAGCCGCTGTTACCTGATTTGCTTGCGGGCAAACCGATTAAGCCGATAATCAGCGACGACACTTACGGTTACCTGCTCACGATTTACAAGCCCGTTTACGACACGACGGGACGTTGCGTCTGCTATGCGGGGCTGGATTTTTCAATGGCGCAGATTAATGACTACGGCAGGCTGTTCATTGTCCGCGTCATTACGATTTTCGGCGGCGCGGTAATTTTTATCTTCGCGCTTGCGCTGTGGTTTATCGAGAACAACATAATCCTGCCCGTCAACACGATGGCTTACTGCGCCCGAAATTTCGCCTACGACAGTGAGGAGGCGCGCGAACAAAATATCGCCCGCATGCGCAAGTTGGACATTCGGACGAACGACGAAATCGAAAATCTTTATTCCGCGTTCCTGAAGACGACGTCGGACAGCATGCACTACTTCGAGAATCTCAAGCGGTCGAAAATTCAGCTTGCCGTCATGGATGAGCTTGCCCATAAAGACGCGCTGACCGGTCTGAAAAATAAAACCGCCTACAACAAAACGACTGCCGCGCTTGACGCCGACATTGCCAAAGGTATCGCGCAGTTCGCAATCGTGATGATCGACATAAATTATCTTAAGCGAGTCAACGACACTTACGGGCACGAACGCGGCAACGAATACCTTATCAACGCCGCGAAACTCGTCTGCAAAATTTTCGGCGAGGAGTTTGTTTATCGCGTCGGTGGCGACGAATTTGTTGCGGTTTTGAGCGGCGACAATCTTTCCCGCGCAGATGAGTGCGTCACGAACATTACGGCCGCGATTAAAAATTTCCGCGACGACGCGACGCTTGAGCCGTGGGAAAAAGTTTCTGCGGCAGTCGGCATTGCTTACTGCACGTCGGGCGACAACACTGCCGAAGATGTCTTCAAACGCGCCGATTCTCAAATGTACCAAAACAAATTGGCGATGAAGGCTGTCCGCAAAGATTAGTCCGTTTCGGCGATTGCGGCGACGCGGCATCCGTAACGTTTAATTTAATTTTGTAATGTTAATCTACTTTCTTTCGACGGCGAAAGAAAGTAGCAAAGAAAGCCGCGCCGCCTACGAAAACGTCACGTTTTCTAACGGCGGCGACCATGGCCGCACATCCATGTGCGGCCTCAAACTTTATCGCGACCCGAAAATTTTTCGCACGTCACAAAATTGACGGCATCGGCACATATTAGAAAATGTACCGCGCACTGCGGACATTGCCGAAAATCTTTCGCCCGCCCAAACGCCGCCGCCTGTTGCAAATCGGGCTGTTTGTGCTATCATTTGCGCAGACAACGGGTTAGGGGGTTGTGGTAAGTCGTAAATACAGCTGCGCGAAACGGGAATTCATCCCGATATATTTTTAGCCCGTTAAGTTAAAAATTTCACTGTAAGCTTAGGAGGTTCCCAATATGTCTAACGGCAAACCCAAAATCGTAATCGTCGGCGGCGGCTTCGGCGGCATAAAAATCGGTCAGCTCTTCGCGAAAGAAAACGTCGAGGTTACGCTAATCGACCGTCACAACTTCCACCTGTTCCAGCCGTTGCTCTATCAAGTGTCGACTTCGGTTTTGGAGACGGGCGAAATAGCTTACCCGATTCGCTCATTCTTCCGCAACAGTCCCAACGTCAATTTGTATATGGCTAAGGTTCAGGGCGTCGACCAAGCTCGCAACGTCGTAATCACGAATCACGGCGAAATTCCCTACGATTATCTTGTGCTTGCGGCGGGCGCGACGACGAACTTTTTCGGCATGAAAAGCGTCGAGGAACACGCTTTCGGCATGAAGACGCTTCAAGAGGCTGTGCACATTCGCAACCACGTCATTCACGAATTCGAGCGCGCCGAAAAACCCTACCGCACGCCCGAAGACCGCAAAAAGCGTATGACGTTCGTTGTCGTCGGCGGCGGACCGACCGGCGTCGAGGAGGCGGGTGCCATTGCCGAACTTATCGCAATCCAGAAAAAAGAATTCCACCTGCTTGACTTCAACGACGTCAGCATAAAACTTATCGAGGCGACTCCGCGACTTCTGCCCATGCTCCCCGAAGATTTACAACAGCACACCGTCAAAGTCCTGCAGAAAAAAGGCATCGAGGTCATGCTCAACACGCAGGTCGTCGATTATGACGGCGATATTCTCACGCTCAAAAGCGGCGTCAAAATTCCGACGACAACCGTCATTTGGGCGGCGGGCGTTCGTGCCGTCGACATGATGAAAAATTGCGGCGGCGAATGTGCGCGTGACGGACGTATCTGGGTCGAAGAAAATCTTATGGTTCGCGGCGCGGTCAACGGCAATGTTTTCGCAATCGGTGACTGCGCGGCGTTCATGCACGGCGATATGAAACGTCCCCTGCCGACAGTCGCGCCCGTCGCCACGCAACAAGCTAAAGTCGCACATAAAAACATCATGAAACTCATCAAAGGCGACACCAACCTTGAAAAGTTCGTCTACAAAGATTTGGGCGCAATGGCGACAATCGGTCGCGGCGAAGCTGTCGTCGGCAGCCCGAAGAAGATGACCGGCTTTATGGCGTGGTGCGCATGGATGGTCGTGCACCTTATCCGACTTGCGGGCTTTTATACGAACATGACCGTCGCGTTCAAATGGGCGTTGAACTTCCTGACCAGCGCGCGTCTCGGACGAATCATCACGAACATCAGTCTTGACCCGAATAAGTGATTTTGCGGGGAGTGCTTCAAATGAAACTTTTGATTGACGACGCACACCTTGACGAGATAAAAAAACTTTGCGACCTGTATCCCGTGGCGGGCGTCACGACGAATCCGACAATCCTGTCGAAAATCGGCGGCAATCCATTCGACACGCTCAAGGCAATTCGCGGCTTTATCGGCGAGGAGGCTGAACTCCACGTGCAAGCCGTCAGCCGTCGCGCCGAGGACATTGCGGCGGAGGCTAAACACATCGTCAACATTTTGGGCGCGAATACTTACGTCAAAATTCCCGCCGTGCCCGAAGGCTTCAAGGCGATGAAAATTCTCGTCGACACCAGCGAAATTTTAATCACGGCGACCGCGATTTACACGCCCATGCAAGCTTACATTGCGGGACTTTGCGGCGCGAGCTACGCGGCTCCTTACGTCAACAGGATTGACAACATGGGCTTCGACGGCATACGCGTGGCGCAGGAGATTCAAAAAATTTTCAACGCAAACCGCATGGAGACCGAAGTTATCGCCGCGAGCTTCAAAAATTCTCAACAGGTGCTTGAGCTTTGCAAATGCGGTATCGGAGCGGCGACCGTTTCACCCGAAATTTTATCTGCACTCGTAAAAAATTCTGCGATTGATGACGCCGTCGACAAGTTCATTGCGGACTTTGAAGGCTTCGCGGGCGTCGGCAAGACAATGTGCGACTTCCGATAAACTGCAAACTTCAGCGACATTAACGCCGCGCTTGAACATAACGACAAACTAAAAGCGACCCGTTCCGATTGGAGCGAGCCGCTTTTTTTATGTGCCGATAAAATTTTAACGTTTCATGTTCACGACTGTTTCGAGCATTTCGTCGGAGACCGTGGTAACTTTTGAGTTGGCTTGGAAACCGCGTTGCGTGATGATCATTTCGGAGAATTCGGTTGCCAAATCGACGTTGGACATTTCAAGCGCGGAGGCGACTGCCGTCATGCCGAAATCCGCCAAAGTTTTGATGTTGGCTTCGCCGGAGTTGTTGGACTTTTGGTAAATCGTCGAGCCGACTTTGTTTAAGCCGGAGGAGTTGGAGAATTGCGCGACGGCGATTTGTGCTTCGTTGCGGACAAGACCGTTGGTGTAAGAGCCCGTGATAATGCCGTTGCTGTCGATTGAAATACCTTGGAGCGTGCCTGCGGTGTTGCCGTCAGTGGTAGGGAACACGGTCGTTGAGTTGGCGTATTGTGTCAGGCCCGTGAAATCGATTGTTGACTGCTGATCAGATGCACCGTTTCCGTCGGAATATGTAAACGTGATAGAGGCACCTTCTTTACTCGCGTTTTCATTAATGACGAATTGTCCTCTGTCGTTGAAATAAAGGTAGTTGATACCGTTCATGGTGCCTTCAATGGTGGAGCCGTCAGCTTCCGTGCGCGTAAAGCTGTTTGCAAAGGATGTGTCTGCGGGACCTTTTACGCCTTCGCCGGGCGCGATATAAACTCTCCAGCGGTTGTCGTAAGTGAAGGTGACGTCGGCTTCGTTCATATCTTGAACAGTGCCTTTGGCGTCGGTGTAAGTATAATTTTCGCCGTCATAAGTAACGGGATAAGTGACGCCGCCGGTCGTGTAAGTCATGCGAGCCGTTGACCGTGCATCGGCACTGGGGTCGGTAGTGGTTACGTTGTCTTTGTCGAGGAGCAAAGTTACTTGATGTTTGCCGCCGAGCGAATCGTAAACCGTGGCGAGCGTCGTAACGGGAATGGACTTGCCGACTTCGTAGTAGCCGCTGGTGACGTTGACCGTGGAGCCGTCGGTTAAAGTTATCTGCGCGGCCATTACGTTTGTGCCGTCGACATTGACGCTGGAAGTGTAAGAATTACCGGAGGTGTCGGTTGCCGTAGTGGTAACCAAAGAGTCGTCGCCGCCCGAAGCCTCGGTATAGGTAATTTTGGCAATCATGAGTGTTTCTTTGTCGAAGTTGCCGCTGTAAGCGATTTGAGTGGTACTGGTCGCTTCCATAGTCTTGTTGACGGGAACGACGATATCTTCGGCAAGACCGTTTGTGTTGATAATGCCGTCGGCGTTGGCGTTCCAACCTTGCACGCGCAGACCGTTGCCGGGCATGACGTAGTAACCTTGCTCGTCGAAGGTGAAACCTCCGTTGCGCGTGTAATATTCTTGATCGCCCGCTTTAAGGACGAATAAGCCGTTGCCGCTCAATGCCAAGTCGGTATTTCTGCCCGTCTGTTGCGGCGAAGAGTCCGTAAAGACGAGGTCGATACTTTCAACCGAAACGCCCAGACCGATTTGGCGCGGGTTCACGCCGCCGCGTGTCGTAGTAGGTGCCGCCGCACCGCTTTGCAGTTGCGAGAGCATGTCCGAAAAAGTTGTACGGCTGCCTTTGAAACCGATTGTGTTGACGTTGGAAATGTTGTTGCCGATAACGTCCATGCGCGTTTGATGGACTTTCAAACCGGAAACACCGGAAAACAAGGCACGATTCATACTGATCACTTCTCCTTTTTTAAATCGGCGCGTCCTTAGATTTGCCGGAGGTCAGATGTGTTTGACGTTCCTTGTCCGAAAAATTCCTGTGTGTCTGACCTGGTTGTTCAAAAATTTTCGTCAAGCGGTTGCTTGATTCGCTAACTATATCGGCGGCAGTTGGCGGCGACTTAAATTTTTTTTGAGCGGCGGCGGCGTCGGCAAGTCCGTCAAATTGACAGAGCACGCGTTTATCGCTACAATGCAAAAATCAATCTGCAAAGGAGTAAATCGTATGATTGTAGTTATGAAGCCCGGTGCCACGAAGGAGAATTTGGCGGCGGTCGTAAAAAAAATTGAGTCGGCGGGATTGCGCACGCACCTTTCTAAGGGCGAAGAAGTTACAATCGTCGGCGTTATCGGCGACAAAAAAATTATCGCCAATCTGGAACTGCAGATGATGGCGGGCGTCGATAAGACCGTGCGAATCACGGAGAAATATAAACTCGTCAGCCGCGACTTTCACCCCGAAGATACGGTTGTCGACGCGGGCGGCGTAAAAATCGGCGGCAATGAAGTCGTCGTTATGGCGGGACCTTGCGCGGTTGAAAGTGAAGCTCAACTTCGTGAGGCGGCTCAAGCGGTCAAAGCATGCGGCGCGAAATTCCTGCGCGGCGGAGCCTTCAAACCGCGAACTTCGCCGTATGACTTCCAAGGTCTCGGAGAGGACGGCTTGAAAATTTTGCGCAAGGTTGCCGACGAATTTGACCTGCGCGTCGTTACGGAAATCGTCGACAAGGACGACATCGAAACTTTTTGCCGATACGCGGACGTTCTGCAGGTCGGCGCGCGCAATATGCAAAACTTCCAAATGCTCAAAGCTCTCGGCAAGTGCAACAAACCAATTCTGCTCAAGCGCGGCTTGTCGGCGACAATTTCGGAGTGGCTCAACGCGGCGGAATACATCATGAGCGGAGGCAATGAGCAAGTAATTTTCTGCGAACGCGGTATCCGCACGTATGAAACTTTCACGCGCAACACGTTGGACTTATCGGCTGTCGCGGCGGTCAAAGAGCTGTCGCACCTGCCGATTGTCGTTGATCCGTCGCACGGCACGGGTCGCTGGAAGATGGTCGCACCAATGGCGCGGGCGGCACTTGCGGCGGGCGCGGACGGCTTGATAATCGAAGTTCACCCGCACCCAGAACGCGCACTTTCGGACGGCGATCAATCGCTCACGCCCGAAGCCTTCCGCGAACTCATGAAAAATCTCGGCGGCATTGCTCAAGTTATGGGTCGCACGCTGTAAATCTGCACGGGAGTTGATGTCTTGAATGCCGTAAAATTTATGTGCGTTTTATGTTCGGCGGCGATGCTGATTTTGTGCGGCGGTTGCATTGCCGAAGGCGTGCACCAATACGAACTGTCGCAGGAAGTCATGAACGAGACCAATCCCACATTGCCCCGCGCAGGTCAAAATTCAAATCGCGACGTGATTGTCTATTCGAGCCCCGAAATTTATTCCTACGAAGATTTTCTGCACGACATGGAATTTATCTGCGACGCTCACCCCGCGCAGATTCAAGCCGTCAAACTCTGCGACACTGTCGACGGGCGCGCCGTGTACGACATAATTTTCGGCGACGCGAACGGTGCGAATCAAGTTCTGATTTTCGGCGCAATCAGCGGCAGGGAATACATCACCGTGCAAGTCGTCATGCGCCAACTGTGCGAAATTTTGGACGCGGCAAACGGCACTTATCGCGACAAAACTGCGGCGGAGCTGTTGCAGGACGTAACGATTCATTTCGTGCCCAATGCCAATCCCGACGGCGTCGCAATCAGCCAATTCGGTTTGCTCGGCGTCAACGATACCGCACTGCGCAGGAATGTCGCGGGAACGTCGGGCGGCAACACGGAGCAGTGGACGGCGAATGCTCGCGGCGTCGACTTGAACAAAAATTTCGCCGACTCAACGCCCGAACCCGAAGTTGCCGCGCTGATTCGTTTGACGCAGGATTATCACATCAAACGCGCGATAAGTTATCGGACGTGCGGCGCGAAAATTCATTGTGGCGGCTCGGACGACTCGAAACGTTTTGCCGACGAAATTTCCGACGCGACGAATTATCCGCTTGATGATTCTGTCGACGGTTACGCGGCGTGGGCTGTCGAAAAACTCGGCGTGCCCGCACTCACCGTTGAAGTCGGCGCGGAGAACGGCGGCGGCGTCAATCCCGTCCCGCAATATCGTTTCGACGGCATTTGGGCGCGCAATAAAGATGTCGTCTGCGCAACGGCTGCCGCTTTGAAAGCGGCGGAACAGTTGACGCGTCCAACGTCTTGATAACCGTGACGAATTCGCCGCGCTTTGAACGTTGAAAATTTTTTTGGAGACAAACTTTATGGAACGAATGAGACTTGCAATTATCGGCGTCGGGCTTATCGGAGGCTCGCTCGGACTGTGCCTCAAAGATAAGCTCGGCGACAAAATTTTTATCACGGGACTTTGCCGCTCGGAAGGGTCGATGCGTCGCGCAATGGAACTCGGCGCGGTCGACGTTGCGACTTCCGATTTGCAAACCGTCGTCGGCGACGCTGACATAATTTTTTTGAGCCCGCCCGTCCTGCAAATTGTCCCGATGGTAAAAAAAATTCTGCCGCACCTCAAGCGCGGAGCAATCCTCACCGACGCGGGCAGTACCAAGCAATTCATCTGGCAGGAACTTAGCAAAATCCTGCCGCCGGAAATTTTTTATGTCGCGGGACACCCGATGACCGGTCGCGAAAAATCCGGCGTCGAGGCGGCGACTAAAGACCTTTTCCGCAACAAAGCTTATGTTATCGTCAAAGACGGCGTCGCGCCGCCCGAAGTCCGCGAAAAATTGATGAGCGTCCTGCGGCTGACTGACGCGAACTTTTTGGAAATTGATCTTGCCGTTCACGACCGTTGCGCCTCAATTATCAGCCACGTGCCACATTTGACGGCGGCGGCTTTGGTTACGTTGCTCAATGACGCGGGCGACGACCTCGAATCGTGCCTGAAACTTATCGGCGGCGGCTTCAAGGACACGACGCGAATTGCCAGCTCCAACGCCGATATGTGGGCGGATATTTGCATGACCAACGGCGACGCCATTGCCACGCACCTGCGCGACTTGCAAGCGATTCTGGGCAATGTCATCACGGCGATTGAACGTCGCGACAGACAAGCCGTCCACGACTACTTTGCACGCTCGAAAGCACGCCGCGATAAAATTTTGGAGACCGTCACTTTCGACCCGAACTGATGGTTTGGCGGGCGTTGCGCCGTCCGTAACGTTTGATAAACTTACTTTCTTTCGGCGGCGAAAGAAAGTAGGCAAAGAAAGCCGCGCCGCCGTTAGAAAACGTCACGTTTTCTAACGGCGGCGGTCGAGGGCGCGCGTCCATGCGCGCCCCTTAAATTTATCGCAGACAACCGCAAAAAATTTCCCCCCGACAAATCGTCGAGGGGATTTTTTATTGCAAGCAGTTCAGTCGTTGAAGTCGGTGCCGCGCAGGTTGAAGCCGTGGTCGAGCGGACCGCTGCCCTTGCCGAGGTCGAGACCGCTCATCAATGCGCCCGTCAGATAATTTTTCGCACGCCCGACGGAATTTTGCAGGTCGTGACCTTTGGCGAGATTGGCGGCGATTGCCGAACTCAAGGTACAGCCCGTGCCGTGAGTGTTCGCCGTGTCGACGCGCCGCCCGTAAAACCATGTGCCCGCGCCGTCGTAAAGATAATCGTTGGCGTCGTTGAGACCGTGTCCGCCCTTCGTCAAGACCGCGCAACCGTAAGCGTCGAAAATTTTCTGCGCGGCAAGCTCAACTTCACGCGGCGAAGAAATTTTTTCGCGGGCAATGACTTCCAATTCGGGCAGATTCGGCGTTATGACCGTCGCCAACGGGAAAAGTTTCGTCTGCAAAGTTTGAACGGCGTCCGAGTCGATAAGTCGTGCGCCGCTTGTCGCAACCATTACGGGGTCGACGACGATATTCCGCGCGCCGAAATGTGTCAGCCGCTGTGCAATGACTTCAATCAGCCGCGCCGACGAGACCATTCCGATTTTGACGGCGTCGGGCGTGATGTCCTCAAATATCGCGTCGAGCTGGTCGCTCAAAAATTCGGGCGTCGACTCAAGCACGGAGCGCACGCCGCACGTATTCTGCGCGGTCAAGGCGGTTATCGCGCTCATGCCGTAAACGCCGTTCGCCAAAAAAGTTTTCAAGTCGGCTTGAATGCCCGCGCCGCCCGAACTGTCCGAGCCCGCGATTGTCAACGCCGTAAAAATTTTCATATCGTATCACCTTGGTTATCTGATTGAAACGTCGCCCGCGTAGACCGTCCGCAAGCCGTCGGCAGTCTCCACAACAAGCGCGCCGTCCGCGTTGATGTCGACAGCTTTGCCGCTGAAACTTTCGCCGCCGTCGCCCGTCGAAATGACGCGGACAACTTTGCCGAGCGTGACGTTAAATTTGCGCCAACGATTCAAAACGTTATCGAAGCCCGACGCCGTGACATCGCGATAAATTTTGTCGAATTCCTCAAGCACGGCGCGGAAGAATTGTACGCGGGAAATTGCCTCGCCGCCGTTCATTTCCAAAAGCGACGTGGCGATTGGTTGCAATTCTGCGGGGAATTCGTCGCGGCTGATGTTGACGTTGATTCCTACGCCGATGACGATGTAAGTTATCTTGCCGATTTCGCCCGTCATCTCCGTCAGAATGCCGACAAGCTTGCGTCCGTCAAACATCAAGTCGTTGGGCCATTTGATTGCGGGTTTGAGCTTGAAACGCTCCATTGCCTCCGCGACGGCGACTGCCGCCATGAGCGTGCATTTCGGCGCGTCTTTCGGCAACAGATTCGGGCGCAGTATGACGGAAAACCAAATGCCCTTGCCGCGCGGTGAAAAGTAGTTCCGTTCGAGACGACCTTTGCCGCCCGTCTGCTCCTCCGCAACGACAATCGTACCTTCCGCCGCGCCGTGATATGCCAAAGCTTTTGCGACGCGATTCGTCGAGTCAACGGACGGATGATAATCCATTTCCGCGCCGATAATTTTTGTATCGAGCCCGATTTGAATTTCGCCGGGCAACAGAAGGTCGGGCGCGTCCTTGAGCTTGTAACCGTGGCGTTCGCGGCTGATAATTTCGTAGCCGTTTTCGCGAAGTTTCCGAATATGTTTCCAGACGGCGGTGCGGGAAATGCCCAGCTTGCCGGCGATGCTCTCGCCCGAAATAAAATTTTCCCCCGCGTTCTTGAGTAGCTCGACGATTGTCTTACGCATATCCATTCACCTCGCAAAAATTTTAGCATAGACTTTTGAACATTTCAATTTAAAGACAGCTTTAACCGTGCGGCAACTTGAAGCCGTGAGCTTGTCGCCGCGCCGATAAAAATTTCGCCGACGTGAACTTGTCGCCGCGCCGATAAAATTTAGCCGCAGTGAGCTGTCGCCGCGCTGATAAAAATTTCGCCGACGTGAGCTTGTCGCCGAACCTGAAGTCAAAAGACCGTTTCAATCGTGCCGATGACTTCGCCGCGATGATTTTTCAGCACGGGCGGAAAACGTCTGTCAAGTTCCGCCGCCTCGTCCTTCGTGAGCAGGTCGAGATGTTTGAGCAGGGCGATTGTCATTGGCGTGACCGTCGCAAAGGAGCCGTCCTCAACCTTGAACGTGATGCCCAAGTCGCCGTCCTTGACCGCCATGCAAAAGACCGCGTCCGAGCCGATTTTCGCGATAATTCTGCCGCCCGTCACTTCGGGAACAGCCGTATCCATTCGCCCCGTGCCCGCGACAATTTGCGGGTATTTGCTCATTGCGTCGCGGATTTTCGTCGCGGCAAGTTCGTAGTCGCCCCAATCGCCTTTAGCGGGCGTCGACAGCCGCGCATAAGCCAGCGACATGTTGTAAATCGGCAGGTAGAACACGGGCACGCCGCAACCGTCAATGCCGATTTCCAGCTTGTCTTCAGGCATGCGCGACGCCATTGCCACGTGCTTGAAGATAATTTTCTGCGCGGGGTGTTCGGGACGAATGTAACCCGAAACGTCGACGCCGAGCATCATTGCCAGCGCGATTATCTGCGAATGTTTGCCGGAGCACTGATTGTGCACGGCGGTTATCGGCTCACCCGACACCAGCAATTTTTTAAACGCCTTGCCGTTCAACGGACGCAATACGCCGCAATCCAAAACAGATTCGTCAAGACCGAGCTTCGCCAAAATTCCGCGTACAAGCGCAACGTGATTTTCTTCGCCGCTGTGACTGGACACGAGCACCGCAAGTTCTTCGTCGGTTATGCCGTAGCGTTCGAGCCCGCCGTTTTTCACGAAGGCAAGGGCTTGGAAGGGCTTGGCGGCACTGCGCCAGAACATCGGCAAGTGCGCGTTACCAATCGCCGAAACAATTTCGCCGCTGCAATTTACCGCGACGGCGTCCCCGCGATGAATGTTCTCAACGTGTCCTGCGCGGGTGAAATGCAAAACAACTTCGCTCATAAAAATTCCTCCTCATTTGCCGAAATAATCATACCAACGCGCAATTATGGTGTCACGTTCAAGCGCGACAGCCTTCAAAATTCGCGTCAAGTCTTTTTGCGGAATGCGGCTCTTGTTGTGCACGACGACGGGGTTGCTGTCGGCGGGGAGCCAAATTTTTGTCGCGTTGGGAGTTTGCTTGCCCTTCGCAACGTGAACATGAACGGGCTCGTCATTTTCGTTAGACCAAAAGAAAATTTTGTAACCGTAGAGCTCAAACAATATCGGCAACAATCTCACCGTCCTCGCGGGCAATTTCCCAAATCAACGGACTGTGTCGCGCGACGAATCGCCGCAACTTATATTCCTCGTCCTCGGTAAAGCCCATGCATTTTTTGCAGTAGCACACGGGCAAAACGTATTCGGCGATGTCAAAGCCGTTGTCGTTGGGACGTTCAAGGTGCACGGTGATACTTTCGCCCTGCCGCTTGGAAAAGTGAATGTCCGTGAACGTGACGGTTATATTTTCGGGGACAAGCTTTAAATATTCGTGCCGCATGAAAATTTCTCCTTGCCAAAAAAATAAGACCGCGTTGCGAATTTCAACGGCGGTCACTTCCTCCAAAAAATTTTTTAAGTTTGCGGCGACGCGGAGGCGTCGGGAATTTTCGGTTGCTCAAGTTGCGCGGGCTTGCTCAGTTCGACGATTACGGGCGGCGGCTCTTGCAGGGCGGGCTTTTCGACGGTCGGCGACTCGTTGCCGAAAACAATCGTTTTGAGCTCGTCGGACGTAAGTGTTTCCTTGTCAATCAGTGCCTGCGCAATCGCCTCAAGCTTGTCGCGGTTATCGTTCAGAATTGTGCGGCAAGCCTCGTAAGCCTCCTCCATGTAGCGGTGAATTTCCTTGTCAATTTCGCTCGCAACTTCCTCGGAGTAATTTTTTTGCGGCTGCCCGAAATAAAATTGTTGCGCGGGGTCGCCGCCGTAAGCGACGGGACCGATAACGTTGCTCATGCCGTATTGCATAATCATTGCGCGGACGATTTGACTTGCCTGCTGAATATCCTGCGACGCGCCCGTCGAAATTTCGTTGAGAACAATTTCTTCGGCGACGCGCCCGCCCATTGCGACTTTTAAACGGTCGAGCAATTCGGAGCGCGTGGCGTAACTGCGATCCTCTTTCGGCAACATGAGCGTGTAACCGCCCGCACGTCCGCGCGGAATAATCGTGACTTTGTGGACGGGGTCGGCGTGCTTGAGCATCATTCCGACAAGCGCGTGCCCGCCCTCATGGTAAGCCGTCAACTTCTTTTCGTGTTCGCTCATGACTTTCGATTTGCGTTCGGGACCCGCCATAACGCGTTCGATAGATTCTTCAAGCTCGGTCATGTTAATTTCGTGTTTATTTCGCCGCGCCGCAAGTAAAGCCGCTTCATTGACGAGGTTAGCCAAATCCGCGCCCGTAAAGCCGGGAGTCCGTCGCGCAAGGATGTCTAAGTCGGCGTCCTTGGCAATCGGTTTGCCCTTCGTGTGCACCTTGAGAATCGCAATTCGTCCCGTCACGTCGGGCTTGTCGACGACAATTTGCCTGTCGAAACGTCCAGGTCTCAAAAGTGCGCGGTCGAGGATGTCGGGGCGATTCGTCGCGGCAATAATGATTATGCCTTCGTTCGGCGCGAAGCCGTCCATTTCAACGAGCAACTGATTTAATGTTTGTTCGCGTTCATCATGCCCGCCGCCGACATTTGCGCCGCGCTGACGACCGACCGCGTCAATTTCGTCGATGAAAATTATGCACGGGGAATTTTTCTTCGCCTGCGCGAACAAATCACGAACACGACTTGCGCCGACGCCGACGAACATTTCCACGAAATCCGAGCCGCTGATTGTGAAGAACGAAACGCCCGCCTCACCCGCGACGGCTTTGGCAAGCAAGGTTTTGCCGGTGCCGGGCGGTCCGAAAAGTAAGACGCCCTTCGGAATTCGTGCGCCAAGGTCGTTGAATTTTTTCGGGTGCTTGAGAAATTCGACGACCTCGGCAAGTTCCTCTTTAGCTTCGTCCGCGCCCGCAACGTCCGTGAATTTGACTTTGACTTTGTCGCCGCCCATCATTTTGGCGCGACTTTTGCCGAACGAAAAAACTTTACCGCCGCCGCCTTGCGCCTGATTAAACATGAAGTACCAGAATCCGATTAACAGCGCGATTGGCAACAGCGTCGACAGGAGCGTCATCCACCACGGCGGCTCTTTCGGATTTTGCGCGACAATGTCGACGCCCTTAGCCTCAAGTTTTCCGACTAAGGTTTCGTCGCCAATCGGCTCGTCGGGTGCTGTCGTCGTGAATTCGCCGCCGTCTTTTTTCGTGACTTGAATCGTGTTTTTAACCAGCACGACTTTGGCAATGTCGCCCTTTTCGACCAGCTGAACGAACTGCGAATAACTAAGCTCCTCCAACGGTTTGGGCTTGACCGCGACATAGTCGTAGGCGGTTATCACGATAAAAATCGCCAGCAGATAAAATCCGACGTGGCGCATAAAATTATTCAATCAAAACGCTCCTTTGTCTGAATGTTACTCTGACATCGCCGCTTTAATTTTGTTCGCGTCCTTTTCGATTTCGAGCAAGCCTTTTTTCAAGCCCTTTTCGAGCGCACGAGACGAACTGCCGATGCCCGCGTAAATTGCCGTGGACTTGCCCGTCGTAGTTGCGCGTTTCATGTAGGAGAAATCTTTTTTGCTGTTCGACCAGACGCGGAAATCGGTCACGACGTTAGTCTTTTGGCTTGCGGAAAAAAATCCGACGGAGACTTTCGGGGCGGTGCTGGTGACGCGGGTGTAAATGATATAGTCGCCGCCGAAGTGCGTGCAGATATTGTCGATGTCTTCCTTCTTGAGCCACTTTTCGACGTGACTGCCCTCGTCCGCGCCGGTGGAAAAGATTAAGTCGTGTTCCTCGCGGTAAATCTGAATGTAATTTTCGGTATCGGCGGATGATAAAATTTCGTAATCTGCCGCAGAACTTTTGAGTATGTTATTAAGTGTATCTTGAACGACCTGATAAACTTTTTCGGGTTCGGAGAAAGTTCCCGTCGGCGCGTCGAGAATCATAACGACTTTTGCCGCAGAAGCTTGAGTTTGTGCCGCAAATAAAATTACTGCCGCCATGCACAGCGCGGAGAAAATTTTTCTTAACATTGGTAAGCCCTCCTTACTTGCCGCCGTAGACGCTGCGTTTCAAAATGCCGAGGTACGGCAGGTTGCGATAATGTTGCGCGAAGTCCAGCCCGTAGCCGACAATGAATTCGTCGGGCACGTCGAAGCCGCAATAATCAATCTTGACGTCGACTTTGCGGCGACTGGGCTTGTTGAGCAGTGTGCAGATTTTAACGCTGTTGGCTTTTTTGTCCATGAAGTAATCGATTAGGAAATTCATCGTCGTGCCGGAGTCGATAATATCTTCCACAAGCAAAATGTCGCGACCTTTCGGGTCATTGTCGAGATTTTTGAGGATGTTGACTTTGCCGCTGGTGTGACTGTTGGCGTCGTAGCTTGAGGCGATAAGGAAGTCGAATTGCACGGGAATGGTCAGCCGCCGCACAACGTCCGTATAAAACATGACTGCGCCGTTGAGGATGCCGACCGTCAAAAGCGGTTTGGCAATGTCCTTAAAGTCCTCGCTGATTTGCGCGCTGAGCTCCTTGGCGCGGGCGGCAATCTCCTCCTCGGTGTACAGCACGCGTTCGATGAAATCTTCCTTGCTCTTCATGACAATCAACCCTTTCAGTAAAATTTGTTCGTTATGGTAAGTCTTCCGTGTCGTAGTTCGGCGCGCAAGCCCTGCGGCAACTCGACGCCCGACAAATTGTTCAGCAGGACTTTTCGGACGCCTTCGATGTGCACGAAGCCGAAATCTTTTGCGGTGCCCGCGACTTGCGCCAAAAATTTTCGTATGACGACGCGCTGAATTGCGGGGTGCAACGTCACGAATTGTGCGCGTACGATTGAGCCTTCGCGGACGACGGCGGGGAAAATTTTTTCAGCCTGCGCGTCCATGAAGTCGGCTTCCTGCGCGGCGACTTCGGCGAATCGGCACAACGTCTCGACGGGCGCGGGATTGAACGTTTTCAGCGCGGGCAACAGTTCCAGCCGAATTCGGTTGCGCGTCGCGTCAAGCTCGAAATTCGTTGCGTCAAGGCGCGGCGATAAATTTCGGGCGCGACAGAAATTTTCAAGCTCGACCTTCCTGAACTTGAGCAGCGGGCGAATCAGCAAGCCGTATTCGGAATTCGTGCGCGACTTCATTGCCGCCAGCCCCGACGACGTCGCGCCGCGCAGTAACCGCATTAAAATTGTCTCCGCCTGATCGTCCGCGTGATGTGCCGTGGCAATGGCGTCGCAGTCAAGCTTGATTCGGGCGTCGCGCAAAAATTCGTAGCGCAAAGTTCGTGCGGCAGTCTCGACGGAAATTTTTTGTTCCGCCGCGAACGACCGAACGTTGCCGCTTGAGCCGACGAATTCAAGTCCGCGCTCGACCGAAAATTTTTCGACAAATGCCGCGTCGTCCAATGAATCTTGTCCGCGCAAACCGTGCTCGAAATGCGCAACGGCAAGCTCAAGCCCGAAACGTCGCCGCGAACGAATCATCAGCTCCGCCAATGCAATGGAGTCCGCGCCGCCCGATACCGCGATTAAAACTTTGCGCACTCCGTCGAAAATTTTTTCCGTCGCGCAGTGTTCAATGAATCGTTTAAGCAGTTAAAAAGCACCCCCTGCCGTGACGCAAGGGGCAGTCAATCTGAACGACGCGAACCACGCCCGCCGCGCTTGGAGTCGGTTTTTCGTTTGAGGTCGGTCAAGCGTTCGTCGCTGTCTTTGAGGAATTTGGACAGCTTATCTTCGAATGACGCCGACAGTTGCCGTTGCGGTCTGCGAAAGTCTCCGCGTCGTGTTCGGGGTGAAACGTCGCTTTCGGGCGATTTGGGCTTAGCTTGTTTTAGTGACAGCGCGATTTTGTTGCCGTCGATATTAACAACCTTGACTTGAACGGTGTCGCCCTCGCTCAAAAAATCACGCACGTCATTGACGTAAACATCGGCGACTTCGGAAATGTGAATGAGCCCGACTTTGCCGTCTTCAAGCTCCACGAAGGCTCCGAAGCCCGTGATTCGCGTGACTTTACCTTCCACAATGCTGCCTGCTTCCATTGCCAAAATACCTGTCCCTCCAAAAATTTTTTACGGACGCGCGGTTTGATAGGGCATTTCGCCTTCTTTGGTGAAGCCCAAGTCTTCACGCGCCAACCGTTCGATGTTGTTGATGTCTTGCAATTCGGCGAGCTCCCTGCGCAATTTTTCGTTAGTCGCTTTTGCCGCCTCCAAGCGTTTATCGGCAAGACGCTGACTTTCATTAACGTGGGAAAGGTGCACTTGTTGCGAGACCAAAACCGTCGAGAAGTAAGCGATCATCGCGAACATCACCAACGCAAACCAGTTAAAACCTTTTCTTTTCCGCATTGCGCCGCCTCCTCTTGAGTGTACATATAATATCAGCAAGTGTGCGCTTTCGCAAGATTCAGTTCTTGGCGCGAACGACACCTTTGCGAAAATCGGCAGTGTCCAAAATGTTCAAGTCGTTGATAAAAACCATGTAACCGTCGCTCGTGGAAGTTTGATAGCCGTATCGCCGCAGAATGCTTTTGACTTTAATCAGGTCGTCGGGATTGTGATATGTGCATACGGACGCGCGGACTTTGTTGTTCGTGAGAATATTTTTCGCGCCGCGCATGGCGTCGGGCTCGGCACCTTCCACGTCCATTTTGAGGAAAATATTTTTGCCGCGCACGTCGGGCAGGGCGTCGTCGATTGTGATAAATTCGCCGTCCGTGTGATTTGAAACATAGCGCGGGATAATTTCGACTTTGTCGCCGAAAGGTGCGAACGTATGCTTAAGCGGCTCAAGCCATTGAGTGTCCGGCTCGAACAGATAAACTTTTGAGCAGATGTCGACGTAACGGAGCGCGAAATTTCCTTCGCCGACGCCCGCGTCAATCAAAATGTCGCCCGCTTGAACGTTGTGTTCGTTCGTCGTGTAAAGGTGCGGGCTGGTCGGATCTTGTTCCTTCAAAAGATTTGGAACAGCTTTCTTGCCTTCGTAGGTGACAATCAATTTATGATTCGACGGAAAATACATTTTGTACCATGCGCCGCCGTCGGTTTGGAAACAAACGTAAGGCAAATCCTCGTCGAAGAAAACTTCGTGCATGGTGCTTTTGTCGAAGGTTATATGTTGATTGAAGACGGATATTTCGTGCGTCTTCCAATATTCAAGCGTCTCTTGAATCACGGGGTCGGCGCAGTCTTCGTATCGTGCAATCATCAGCCGTTGAAGGAGCCACAGATAGTTTTTGAATTGCTCATTCGTGCCGACGCCCAATTCGACCATGCGCGGGACAATGTCGACGAAAGGTTCGCCTGTGCACGCCAAAACCGCCGCGTCCCATGAAAATTTGTTGATGTCGTTAAACGGATGTATCGCGTGCCCGTTGACGGATGTTTGTTGTTCGTTCAAGTCCAGCGAAAAAACTCCGACGTCGTAAGCAAGACGATCCGCCATGTTGCAAACTTTTTCGCAAAGCTTGGAAGTATCGTAAGGAAATTTTATAACCGCGATTCTCATTTGGGGAAGTTCGACTCCTTTGGCAATGCGCCGAAAATTTCAGTTCTATTTCAACAAGCCGTGTTATATTCCTGCCGCAATCAAAACTTTTTGCCGAGGCTCAAGCTTTGCGAAACGTGCGGCGAAATTTTTTGGCTGACAAGATTTTTGGAGGCAGTACAATGAAATTTTTTAACAAACTGAATTTGCGTCGCTTTGCCAAAGTTGCGGCAGTCGCGGCGATTGGCGGCACGATTCTTTTCGGTGGCAATACAACCGTCAATGCCGCGCCCGACGATATGGCGGCGTTCCGCGAAGCTTACAACATGCAAGTGCAAGGCACGCGTCTGGTCAATCAAGACCTTACGCTTATCGCGCCGAATTTCCACCTCGACATCGACTCGAAGGCGCAAGTCTCTGCGGACGGTCAATTTTTGATGGGCGGCGATTTGTCGTGGACGTACACCAACCTGAAAAAAAATTACTCGACGAACAGTCGCATTCCGTTTTTCATTGTGCAGAACGGCAACGAAATGACGCTTTACGTTCAGCGCAACGGAGCGTGGAGCAAAATGATTTTGCCGGGACTGCCGTCGGGTATCGCCGTGCTGTGGCGTTCTGACGACCCCGCAATCACGAACGGAATTTTGCAGGCGGTCAAGTCCGCACAAATTCTCAACGACACGCCCGATATGCGCGTCATGAACGTCACGCTTGACGGCAACAAAATCGCCGCGCTCCTCGAAAACAATTCGCAGGCGTCCTTTGCGAATCTGTCGGGCGACGCACTCGCTCAACAGCGCGAAATTTTCAATCGCTGGCTTGCTGCAATCAAGGCGAATGATTTAACTTTCGCGTGGACGATTAACAAGCCGAAGTGGGAAACCGTCACCGCCGCGTTCGATTTGACTGACGTCATGCGCGCTTACGCCCGTTACGTCCTCGACGAATCCGCCGCGGGACGAATCACGCTCAACGACGAAGAACGCGACCTTCTCGACGCAATGGGCTACTACGCCGAACTGCGCTCCTACACAACTTACATTGACCCGCGCGACAATGATATGCTGACAATGCCCGCGAATTTGTTTGTCGCGCCCGAAAACGACAATGCGCTCGACGACATCTTCTACGAAATGACGACCGTCGTCGAAAAATAATTTCGTCCGATAAATTTTCGGAACGTCGGCGACACGTGACCGTTTGCCCTCGTGAATTTGCGCGGGGAATTTTTTTTTGCTATCATGTGGCAAAATTTTCGGAGGTGTCGGATGGCTAAAGTATCCGTGCTGATTTTGGCGAAGAACGAGGAAAAATTTATCGGCGCGTGTATTCGGAGCGTGCGCGACTTCGCCGACGAAGTTGTCGTTATCGATGACTACAGTTCCGACGCGACGGCTGACATTTCGCGGCAAATGGGTGCGCGTGTCGTTCAGCGTGCATTGGCGGGCGATTGGGGCGGTCAACAGACTTTCGCGATTAAGCAGGCGCGATTCGATTGGGTTTTTTTCATTGACGCCGACGAACGCGCAACGCCCGAACTTGCCGCCGAAATCAAAAAAATTCTTGCGGGCGACGATAAAAATTTTGCGTGGCGGACGGCGCGCTTGAGCTACTTTTGGGGACAACCGCTCAAACACGGCGGCTGGTTCCCCGACTACGTGACGCGACTTTTTCCGACGGCGGGCAGCTACGTTACGGGCTTCGTGCACCCGCAAATTCATCACACCTGCACCGAGCGAGACTTCCCCGAATCCGCGTATCTGGTGCACTACCCGTATCGCGACTGGAATCACTACTTCAACAAGCTGAACTTTTACACGACGCTTGCCGCCAAAAAAGCTCACGAACAGGGCAAATCCGCCGGACTGCTCGACATGATTTTGCACCCGCTGTGGGCAAGTTTCCGCATGTACGTCCTGCGCGGCGGATTTTTGGACGGGCGTATCGGCTTCGTATTGGCGGGCTTCCACTACTTTTACACGATGGCTAAGTACGTCAAGCTGTACTACTTCGGCAAGGAAAATGTTCACGTCACGGAGGCGGACGATGTATAAAAATATTCTGGTCAACGCGCTGGTCAATCTCGGCGACGTAGTGCTGACGACTTCCGCGCTGTCGCTGATAAAAAAAAATTTCCCCGACACGCGAATCACAATGCTCGTTAAGCCCGTCGTCGCGGACGCCGTAATCGACAATCCCGTCGTCGACGATGTGCTGATTCTCGATTATCGCGCGAAGGAAAATTCGTTCGGGAAGATGCGGCGGCTCGTGCAGGAAATTCGGCGGCGGAACTTCGACCTTGCAATTTCGTTCGACCGCAAACTTCGCCCCGCGCTGTTGACGTTTCTGGCAAGGATACCGCGCCGCGTCTGCCCGTCGAAAGTTTTTGACGACAATCACAGCCGCGTGACGTTGCTTTACACGGACGTCGTCGAAATTTCACACGACCTGAACAAAACGTTGCAGGCGGAAACTTATCAAGAAATCGTCCGAAAATTTTTCGGCATTGACGGTCACGCGACGCCGTGTTTCCCGCGCAAACCGTCGCCCGTCGCCGATAAGCTGATGAGTCGTCTGCCGCGTGCAAAGCTCAAAATCGCGCTGTGCGTCAAGGGAACTTTCCCGCTCAAGACGTGGAGCAAAGCTTATTTCGCCGAGGTCGTCCGCGAACTGCGCCGAAGGTACGACGCGGCATTTTTTATCGTCGGTGCGCCAAATGATCGACCTTACGCCGACGAGGTTATCGGCGCGATTGGCGGCGGCGTCGAAAATTTTTGCGGAGAAACTTCGCTGACTGACCTTGCCGAACTTTTCCGCCGCGCAGATTTGTTTATCACCGTCGACACGGGCGCAACTCACATTGCCGCGACAACGGGCGTCAAAATGGTTACGATGTACGGTTGCACGAGCCCCGACCGTTGGCACCCGATTAATCCCAATGCCGTCGCCTTGACGAGCCGAGAGCCGTGTTGTCCGTGCACATTTCGCGCCGAGCAGTGCCCGTCATATCCGACGCCGAATTGTCTGCAACACGTCACGCCCGCGCAGGTTCTCGACGCCGCCGAAAAATTTTTGCGCGGCGATTGACGGCGGAAAAATTCTTTGCTAAAGTTTGTAACGAAATCGGAACTCCAACGTATAAGCTACAAAACAATTCGGAGGCTGATAACCATGGCAACACGTGAGGAAAATCTAAAAAAAATCAACGCGGAACTCGAAACAATGAGCGACGACGAACTCGACCAAGTGGCGGGCGGCGAGTGTTCTGAAACGGCAAATGACAGCCGCTTTCTTAACAGCTTGAATGGTTCGTGCGACCGCTACGGTGACGATCGAATAGCATGGTCATTCGGAGTTCATAATGCGGAAATTGAAAAAGCGTGGTCAACAGTCGGAATAAAAGCGGAAGTGTATTTTGCTCAATTCCCTTTCGGCAAAAGTAACAAATATTATCTTGACGGCCAGCAAATCACGCAGGAACAGGCCCGCCAGCACGCAATGAAGGTTACGGGTCACTACATGACGGAAAAAGACTGGAACTGGTAAACTGAATCACGTCATAATCACAAGCTCTTCGGCACACGTCGAGGGACTTTTTGTTTGACGGCGGAAAATTTTTTTGCTAAAGTTTGTAACGAAATCGAAACTCCCGCGTATAAGCTATAAAACAATTTGGAGGCTGATAACCATGGCAACACGTGACGAAAATCTCAAAAAAATCGATGCCGAACTCGAAGCTATGAGCGACGACGAACTTTCCATGGTCGCCGGCGGCACAAAGACCGAAACTGCAAATGACAGTCGCTTTCTTAACAGTTTGAACGGCTCGTGCGACCGCTACGGAGAATCTAAAATTGTTGCTTCGGAGATGTTTGATCCTTGTTCTGGTAGTGACCAATCTATTTTGGGTAGCATCCGAAAGGGTTGGCAGACAGTCGGTATAACTGCACACTGCTATGCTGATAGCTCTAAAAATACATATAATCTTAACGGCAATCTAATCACGCAACAGCAAGCCCGCGAGCACGCAATGAAAGTTACAGGTCACTACATGACGGAAAAAGATTGGAACTGGTAAACTGAATCACGTCATAATCACAAGCCCTTCGGCGCACGTCGGAGGGCTTTTTGTTTGACGGCGGAAAATTTTTTTGCTAAAGTTTGTAACGAAATCGAAACTCCCGCGTATAAGTTACAAAACAATTTGGAGGCTGATAACCATGGCAACACGTGAGGACAACTTGAAAAAAATTAATGACGAACTCGAAACAATGAGCGACGATGAACTTTCAATGGTCGCGGGCGGCAAAGCATCTGAAACTGCAAATGACAGTCGTTTTCTGAACAGTTTGAACGGCTCGTGCGACCGTTACGGTGAATGGAAGGTTGTATTTTCATACCAAAAATGTGTTGCGGAAATAAAAGAAGCGTGGAAGAAAGTCGGTATAGAGGCACACTTATGGGACGGTGCTAATAAAAACGAATATTATCTTGACGGCAATAAAATCACGCAGGAAGAAGCTCGTCAACACGCAATGAAAGTTACGGGACACTACATTACGGAAAAAGATTGGAACTGGTAAACCGAATCACGTAATCACAAGCCCTTCGGCACACGTCGGAGGGCTTTTTGTTTGACGCCAGAAAATTTTTTTGCTAGACTGCGTAACGAAATCGGAACTCCTGCGTATAAGTTGCAAAACAATTCGGAGGCTGATAACCATGGCAACACGTGAGGAAAACATTCAAAAAATCAACGCGGAACTCGAACTTTTGAGCGATGAGGAACTCGAAAAGGTCGCGGGCGGTTTTGGGCTTACTTTTACTTTTGATACGTCAAGTGACAGTAAATTTCTTTACTCGTATGGACTTATGGACAAACATTACAACGGTGTTACCGTAGCGTTTAATTGGGAATCAATAAGTTCGGAAGTTGATGCAGGTTGGTCGAAAGCCGGTATTACTTGCGTAACAAAACCTTGGGCCGCTAATCAGTATTTTGTCGGCGGTAAGGAAATTTCCCACGATGAAGCTATGGATATTGTGAAATCAAAATTCCCAAAGATTCGCTAAGCTAAAAATCGTCTCGACAGTAAAAATCCCTTCGGCGGTATGTCGGAGGGCTTTTTGTTTGACGCCAGAAAATTTTTTTGCTAGACTGTGTAACGAAATCGGAACTCCTGCGTATAAGCTACAAAACAATTCGGGGGCTGATAACAATGGCAACTCGTGAGGAAAATCTCAATAAAATCAACGCCGAACTCGAAGCAATGAGCGACGAGGAACTTTCTATGGTCGCCGGCGGCACAAAGTACGAAATGGCAAATGACAGTCGTTTTCTGAACAGTTTGAACGGCTCGTGCGACCGTTACGGTGAATGGAGGGTTTTATTTGAAGAAAATCTTGAGGAAATAAAAGAAGCGTGGAAGACAGTCGGTATAGTTGCACACTTATGGGACGGTGCTAATAAAAACGAATATTATCTTGACGGCAAGCAAATCACGCAGGAAGAGGCTCGCCAGCACGCAATGAAAGTCACAGGTCACTACATGACGGAAAAAGATTGGAAATGGTAAACCGAATCACGTAATCAAAAGCCCTTCGGCACACGTCGAGGGGCTTTTTGTTTGACGGCGGAAATTTTTTTGCTTAGAATTACGCGCGAAAGGAGTAGCAATGAATATCTGCTTGCTGATTAAAGACTTCGCCGTCGGTAAAAAATTTTTGGCGGACGGTCGCCCGACAAAGAGCGGCGCGGAAATTCACGGTGAAAATCACGCACTGCAACTAATCAAGCTCGGACACCGCGTCACGCTCATGACGAAGAAACGATTTTTTCACACGGCGGCGCGCGAAAATTTCAACGGCATCGATCTTGTCCGACTGCACCCGCCGCTTCGGTGGCTGGAAATTTTTTTTCGCCTGCTGACGACGCACAGGGACATCGACGCGTTTTACATCATCGGCACGCCGAAATTCGCGGTCTGGGCAATTTTGTTCGCGCGAATCTTCCGTAAGCCCGTGACACTCGCGCTGACGGGCAAGGCTGAAATTTTCGGCGCGGAGGACGGTTGGCGCAACAAAATTTTTTCGACGTGCACCCGCTACGTCGCGACGACCCGTGAAATTCGCGACGGCTTCATTGAGCGCGGCGGCATTGCGCCCGAAAAAATTTCGATTCTGCCGCACGGTATCGACACCGCCAAATATCCGCGCTCCAATGAAAAAATTCGCCGCGAGCTGAAAATTTCTCACGGCGTCGCGCCCGATTGCAAGGTGCTGTTATTTTGCGCCCGCGTCGTGCCCGATAAAGGCGTTGACACGTTGCAGGCGGCGTGGAAAATTTTGCACCGCCAATTTCCGAGCGCGCTGCTGTTCGTCGTCGGCGGCGGACTCAATGAACTGCTTGACGACCTGCGCGGGCTGTCGGCGGAGCTGGACAATTCGATTCGCGTCATCGGAGAAGTCGACGCGCCGCAGGAATTTTATCGTATGGCGGACGTTTATATCTTCCCGTCGCGCCACGAAGGCTTGCCGACGTCGCTGCTTGAGGCAATGGCTTGCGGACTGCCCGCCGTCACGAGCGACATCGGCGGCTGCGAGGACGTGATTCAAAACGGCGTCAACGGTTACCGCGTTTATTCGGAGGATGCGGCGGCGTTCGCGGAAAAAATTTCCGAGCTGTTCACTGACGACGGGCGGCGAAAAATTTTCGGCGAACGGGCGGCTGAACTTATCCGCGAGACCTGCGACTTCGCGACCGTCATTCCGAAACTTGCCGATATCATTGCGGCGCGGTGAAAATTTTTCGGGCGACATCCGCGACAAGGGCACTGTCAAAATTTGCGGACTCTTCATTGCGGCGAGTCATAATCGCAACGACAATCGGCTTTCTGTTCGGCGGGCAAACAAGGGCGATATCGTTGCGCGTCCCGTAATTGATACCGCCGCCGCTCTTGTCGAGAACTTGCCAACCGTCGGGGACGCCGCTCTTTATGAGTTTGTCGGTTATGGTGTTGTTGCTAAGCCACTCCGTCAGCAAAATTTTTTTGTCGTCGCTCAACACGTCGCCCAACATGAAAAGTTCCAAGTCCTTTGCAAGTTGTCGCGGCGTGCTCGTGTCGGCAATGTCGTCGGGCGCGAAAATGTTCAGTTCCGGCTCAAGCCGCGCAGGTTCCGTCACGTCGTCGCCGAGTTCCCGCAAACTCATCTTGAACGCGTCGACTCCACCCAATTCCGTCAACATCAAATTTGCGGCAGTATTGTCGCTCACACGCAACGCCGCTTCGCAAATTTCGGCAAGTGTCATTCCGTCGGCGACGTGCGCTTGAGTTATCGGCGAATAGGGCACAATTTCCGCCGCTGAAAAAAATTTCCGTTCGTTGAGTTCGTCGCGACTTTTGCGCTGAAGAATCAAAGCCGCGCTTAAAAATTTGTGCGTCGAACAGTAAGCAAAGCGTTCGTCGGCGTTATAAAAAATTTCGCGATTGTCGTTCGTGTCGAGGACGTAACAAAATCAGCGCGGCGATTAAAAATTTTTTCATGTGAATCACCTGCAGCGAAAGTATGTCAAAAAATTTGTCGGCGTCAAAAATTTTGGGCGTTGACTTTTTTTTGCCTATCGCGTAAATTTTTTTCGTGCGAGGTTGCAACATTCGGGGGACGCGGCGGCGTTTGCGTAAAAAATTTCCGAACTGTCGGCGAGACCTGCGACTTCGCAACCGTCATTCCGAAACTTGCAGACATTATCGCCGCGAGGTGACTTATGAAAAAATTTTTTAATGAGCTTAAATGCAACGAACGACTGCGATTATCAGACGCTTGCGGGGAACACCCGTTGGATGCAACGTCACGTTGCCGCGCCGAACTCAAGCTTGCGCTCCGTGTGCAAAGGCTTGTGTCGCAAATCGAGGCGTGCGGCGTATTCGACTTTGCCGGCGAAGATACGCAGGCTGACGAAATTTTGACGGCGGGCAATTCGTTCTTCGACAAAAGTTATTTCGGCACGCGCGTTTTGATTCTTGCGCCGCACCCAGACGACGAAATTAACGTCGCGGGCAACATGATTCTGACTTTGGCGGCGGCGAAGGCGGAAATTTTCGTCGCTTACTCCACGAACGGCGACTTTGAGCAATCGGCGGAAATTCGTGCGCAGGAAGCTGTCGACGCGCTGAAAATTTTGGGCGTGCCCCGCGAACGAATAATTTTTCTCGGCTACGGCGACACCTTCAACGGACGCGGCAAGCCGCACATTTTCCACGCCGTCGCGCCGACGACATCACCTGCGGGATTTTCGGAGACTTACGCGGCGGAAGGTTTCGTCGACTACGCCAAGCGGACTTTCGGGCGACACGCCGCCTACACCCGCGAAAATTTCAAGCGCGATTTGAAAAGTCTTCTGCTGGAGTTGCGGGCGAACATAATTTTTTGCGTCGACTTCGACAGCCACGCCGACCACCGCGCCTTGTCGATTCTGTTCGAGGAGGCGTTGGGCGAAATTTTGACGGAGCGCAGTGATTATCGCCCCGAAGTCTACAAAAAATTCGCGTATGCAACCGCGTTCACTGCCGCGCCCGATTTTTACGCGCCAAACCTGCTGTCGACGCCGAAACCCAAGCTCGGCGAAACGGATACTTACGACTTCGACATCATCGACCGCGCAAATTACGGCTGGAAAAATCGCGTGCGCTTCCCCGTCGCCGAAAACTGCCGTCGAACGTTGCTCAAGGACAATCCGCTTGCCGAGGCTGTCTTTGCGCACAAATCCCAACGTAACGAGTGGAACGCCCTGCGCATTTTGAACAGCGACGAAATTTTTTTCGAGCGGCGCACCGACAGTCAAACCTTCGCCGCGAACGTCAGCGCGACTTCCGGCGACGCAAGCAAGGTCCGCGACTTCAAGCTGATTGACACGCCCGACATCGACGCCACGCCCGCGAAATTCGACGGCAACTTGTGGCAACCCGCCTTCGACGACGCGCAACGGAAAATTTTTTTCACGTGGGACGAGCCCGCGCAGATTCGGCAAATCGTTTTGTACGGCAACCCGCTTGACGACGTGCCCGCGAAAATTTCACTGCGCCTTGAACTTGCCGAGACAAACGCCGTCATTGAACGCGTCGTTCAGCTGCCGAGTCGAGGTCGTCCGTCCGTGATTGAGCTTGAAAAAATTTTCGTCACGCGCGCCGAACTTAAGGTTGTCGACATGGGCAGGGACTTCGGGCTTGCGGAAGTTGAGTTCTTCGCCAACGCCGATCCGCTCAAAAAAATTCCGCCGTTCATCAAGCTGACTGTCAACGACAATTTTTTTTACCGATACGCCGTGCCCGACGAGGTCGAAAAAATTTCCGTCGGACTGTACCGCTTCCACGTCGACGCGCCCGTCAAAATTACCGCGACTGCCGAGGGCGAAGAGCTTCTGTCGGAGGTCATGGACGACGAATTGATTCTGAATTTCGGTTCGGCGCGTGAAGTTGTTTTGACGGCGGAGGTCGTAGGCAGTGACATTTACGACCGCGCGATTATTCGCCGCGTCGGGGATTTTGCGCAGATTCAGCTGAAAGTTTGGCAGTGGCTCGACAAGTTGCGCGTCCATAAAATTCGGAAGGTCGACAGGTAAATCATGAGCATATTGACAATCGACGAAAAACTTTTCATCGGCTCGGGCGGGCATCAAGCGACGTACATCCACCCGCTCGACGCGACGAAGTGCATAAAAATTCCGCACGCTCAAGACGACGGCGACGTTCGCAAGGAGATGCGCTATCGCCGAATCTGCGCGGGCAAGCTTGAACGTTCGCGGCTCGTGACGGAATTTTTCGGGACGGTCGAAACGAATTTGGGGCTCGGCTACGTCTTTGAGCGCGTCCTCGATTACGACGGCAAAACCAGTCTCGACATGAAAAAATTTCTGCCGACGACGCGTCCCGACGCCCAAAAGCTCCAACAAATCTGGACGTTGCTTTTGAATTTCAAATCGGATTTCCTGCACGAAAACATCGCCATTGTCGACACGGACATCGAAAATTTCATGGTGCAGGAAAGTGCGCCGGGCGTCCTGCGCGTGAGAATCGTCGACAACATCGGCACGCCCGTGCTGATTCCGCTGGTGTATTGGTTCGACTTCGCGGCGGCGTGGAAGGCTCGGCGTTACTGGAACAAAATCGTCGCGTGGCTTGCGGAAAATTATTCGGCGATTATCCCGCCCGAATTGGTTGCGCAGTTGCGGGCTTGACTGTTATAATCGCGGCTTGAAAGGACGTGATCCACATGAGAAAATTTTTTATGCTCGCGGCGTTTATCTTCGCCGTGACAATCTCGTCGACGGCTTTGGCGGCTGATTGGGTGCTTATCGACACAACCGGCGACGGCGACGCCAAGCTTAATACTTATGTCGACAAGGACTCAATCAAGCGCGGCATTCATTCCGAACGTTACGGCATTTCTCGCGACGACGGCTTCAGCGTTCATATCAAAATGGAGTTTCCCGCCGAAAAATCGCTGACGATGATTAACTTGGTCGGCTTGTACGAGGACAACGGCGAAAAATTTTATCTGTACCTTGACGAGCTTGACGCGAACGGCAACCCCGTCCCCGAAGAGCCGCGCACCGTTGAGCCGTCTAAAGCTGACGGCAGCGACGGTCTTGTTTGGCCAAAAGTTTTCGACTACGTGCAACAAAATCTGAAGTGACATTTGCAACAAAATTCAGACCTTCCTTTACGGGAGGATTTTTTTTGTGTTAAAATTACTTGCCGCTCAATCGGGCGGAATAAGCAGTATCGGAGGTTTTCACATGGGAAAAATTTATTCGAGCGTCACGGAACTTATCGGCAACACGCCGCTTTTGGACGCGAAAAATTTTGCGGCGACCGTCAACTTCAACGGCAGACTTCTCGTCAAGCTGGAGTATTTCAATCCTGCGGGCAGCGTCAAAGATCGCATTGCGTGCGCGATGATTGAGCAGGCTGAACGCGACGGCAAACTTAAATCGAGTGCGGTTATCATTGAGCCGACGAGCGGCAACACGGGTATCGGGCTTGCAAGCGTGGCGGCGGCTAAAGGTTACCGCGCGATTTTCACAATGCCCGAAACAATGAGCGTCGAGCGTCGCCAATTGCTCAAAGCTTACGGCGCGGAAATTGTCTTGACGGCAGGTGCACTCGGCATGAAGGGCGCGATTGCCAAGGCGAACGAACTTGCCGCCGAAATTCCCGACGCGTTCATTCCGTCGCAATTCACCAATCCCGCGAATCCTGCCGCTCACGAGGCGACGACCGGTCCCGAAATTTGGCGCGACACTGACGGCGAGGTTGATGTCTTCGTTGCGGGCGTCGGCACGGGCGGCACGTTGAGCGGCGTCGGCAAATTCCTCAAGTCGAAAAATCCCGCCGTGAAAGCCGACTTCGACGTGGAGTGCGCCGGTTATAACGAGCCGATTATCATTTTGCCCGACGTTCTCCTCGAACGAAACGACCGCGAGATTATTCAAGCTCGACTGTTTGCTGCGGCGGGCGCGATTGCCGCGAATCATCATAAATTGGGCTTTATCGTCTGGGTGGCTGAAACTCTCGGCGGCGTCGCAAATTTTCCGCTCGTCAGGCAAATCGCCGACGGTTTATTGTATGAGTGGTCGCGCGCCAGAAAATTTACTCACGACCGAGCTATTTTGTCGGCGACGGGCGATCTGCCCTTAACGTTGCGCAACATCCTCTACGGCGTCGTTCCATTCGACGTGCTGGATAATTTTCAATTCGGCGGAGAGGACGACAGTTTCCGCGAGCAATTGGAACGCTATCGGCGCAACGACAATCCCGCGCAAATGCTTGGCAAGGCGTTCAGTTTCTTTTCGGATTACGCGTGGCTGCCCCGTCGCTATGAAGAAGTTTTGGAGTTCTATCGCAAGGGAGGCGTCGCAAATGCGAATTCCATTTGAGCCGATAAATTTTTCGGACTTGATTCATCCGGCCGAGACGGACGCGGAGCACAATTGCCAAATGGACCCGCTGTACGATTTGTTGGCCGGAGCATCTGCCTCGCTGACGAATCGAACGGACGAGCGCGCCGAAGCGTTTATGCGTTTGTATCCAGTGGAACGTTGGACTACGCCGCACGTGAATAGACTGTACGAATCGGTTCTGAGGCGGCTCGGTTGCGAGGAACGCTATCCGCTCTACCTGAAGTTCGATTACGAAATTCAAGCGCAAGTCACCGGCTCGAACGCTGACGGTTGCATGATTACCATGAGTAGCACGAGCGTAGACGAGTTGGATGACGAGGAATTGTCTGCGCTTCTTGGTCAAGCGGTCGGCAGAATCGTTGCAAGTCACGCGCAAAATCTTCACATGATTGAGTTCATGCAGCGCGGCATCAGCAACTTGCCTTTCGTCGGGACCGTGGCCGAAAAAAAATTATACGGGCACTTCGCCGATTGGATCATCGCGTCGCAGTTCACCGCCGACAGATTCGCGCTCAAAGCCTGCTCAAGTGAACGCGCCGTGACTTCGTTGCTACTCAAGCAGAACGGCTTAAAGAGAGCGAACCTCAATCAAATTCTCAAGCAACCTGTCCGCCGCTCCAAACTCACGGGGATATACTTCGTGTGGCTGGCAAAATCTTTTCCGACCTTCGGAGCAATCGAGCGGATTCAGGAGTTGCGACGTTGGATTCGTTCGGAAAAATTCAAAGCAAATTATCCCGGCTTCTATTATCGGCTGCGACTGGAGAGCGGCGACCTTGACGACACTCGCGAGACTATTTTACATCAGGCGGCTTCTCTCGGAGACGCGGCGGCGATGGTCGAGCTGGTTCAAATGTATCTCACCGGCGAAGGAAATTTATCGCGCTCGCTGTTCATGGTGGCTGAACTCAGCAAGGCGGCGGCTTTCCTCGGCAACGCTCAAGCGATGTATTTGTTCGCGTTGTATCTGGAGAAGCGCGGTGCTTCCGCTGAAATTCTCGGCAGATTGTACTCGGCGGCCGCCAGTCGCGGTTTTACTCCCGCACTTGAAAAAGCTCAAGCCAAAGTCAATTCGTCGCCCGTTGCTCTCATCAAGGAACTTTGCGCTGATTTCGCCGACGCTTATAACAATCGGACGAGTTGCAAGGTCAACATTTCGGCTGAAGAAATTCAACGGGCTCGCAATGCTTTCTGGATGACTTGCGACGAAGAAATTTTTGCGCTGGAAATCTTTTTCGGGGAAGACGGCGGGCTCTTCGGCACGGCCGTGACCGACTCCGGAATTTTTATTCGCCTCGCTGAGGAAGATTTGCCGTTCGTCGTCACGTGGTCTCAATTCAGAAACGATGCCGTGTATAAGCAGAACCAACTCCTCATGTGCGGCAACGTAAAACTTTGCCACGCCGGCGATGAACTTCGCGGGACGATTGCCGAGCTGATTGTTCGATTGGCTCACCGACTCCGGAACGCATAAAATTGAGACAAGATTTTTCCTCATAACAAATTATAATTTCGCTCGACGTGATACTCAAGGAGGTCGATAGCATGAACTACTGGGCACTGCTGGCCGTCGCGGTGATTGGCGGGCTCGTCGGCTTTGCAAAATTCAAACACGACTCCGCCAAGCGACGAACGCCGCTCAAGACCGTTGACTTCGGCGAGCTCGTCGAAAATCAGCTGGTCGTCGATACGCTGACCGCGACGGAAATTGTCAATGGCTTCAAGTCTGCGGAAGTCTCCGGCGAATGGATCATCGCGAAACCGACCGCGAAAGTCGCCAAACGTTTCGGGCTCACCAACCTTCCCGCGCAAGTCGACGCGGAAAAAAATTTTCTGCAGCTCGTCACAACTCAACGCGGCGAAATTCTCAAAGCGTCGCTCATAAGCTTCAGCGCGCTGGATGAAAACCTCGCGAAGATTTTACCGTTCGGCCAAGAGGATTTTGTCTTCATCGACAAGTCTCGTGTTTCTTGAAAGGGGTCGAAGTCATGATTGTCGAATTTCTCATTGGTCTGGCGATTGACAAT
>JADEZP010000162.1 GCA_015206805.1 Quinella sp. 1Q7
ATTTTGTATTCGCCGCCGACCTCGCGCAAAATTTTCACGATGTCCGCGTCAAAGTCAATCGTGCCGTTCTCCGCGTCCGAATAAAATTTTTCCGTCAAGTGCCGCTGTCTGTCAATGTAACCGCCGCTGATTAAATCGAAAATAATTTCGTCCGCACGCCGCTCGTCGACCTGCTTGCCGATTAAAAATTCGCGCGTGATTGTCTGCGGGCGATTGACCGCCTCGGAAATTTCCCGCTGAAGTCCGTCCGCGAAGTCACGATAACTTTCATTCGCCACGACCGTCAAAATGTTCACGTCGTGCACGTCGCCGATACGTTCCGCGTCCATGCGTTCGCCGCGCAGATTGACGCAAAGCCGCATTCCGCGACCGACCTCCTGCCGCCGCCGAACATCGCTTGAACTTTGCTTGAGCGCGCAAATCTGGAAGACGTTCGGATTGTCCCAACCTTCGCGCAACGCCGAATGCGAAAATATAAACCGCACGGGCTCCCGAAAATCCAAAAGCCGTTCCTTGTCGCGCATGATTAAATTGTACGCGTCGTCGGAATCGGAATTCGTGGCGCGATTGTGCCTGTCGACCGAAAAATATCCCGCGTGAGTTTCATGCGCGGCAATGGCGTCAAGATAGCGGCGGTGCTCGTCATTCGTGGCAAAGTCCTTGACGGCGGCGGCGTATTCCTCCTCGAAAAGCCGCGCATAAAGTCCGGGCGAATTGTCGCGCGCACGATACTTGGCGACCTCGTCAATGAAGAACAGCGACAAAACTTTTATGCCGCGATTGAAAAGTTGCGACTCGCGCTCAAGGTGCGACTGAATCGTCTCGCGAATTTGTATGCGCCGAAAATTTTCCTCCGACACGTCGCCGACAGCCTGCCCGACGAAAATTTTAATGCCGCTCAAAAATTCAAGCCGCCCGTCCGCTCCGTCAAGCTCCGTCACGATAAAATTTCGGTAGTCGTCCATTCCGCCCGACAGCTCGAACAAATCATCGCCGACGGAAATTTTTCGGGTAATTCGTTTCGTCGCGCCCCTGCCGCAGTGATTGATTGTGACCGTCGCCGTGGGCTTGCCGCGCGAAAGATTGACGCGCTCGAAGTAAATATAACCCGCCGACTTGTCGCCGCGAATCTCAATGCCCTTGACGGAAATTTTCTTGACGAGGCGGCGTTGGTAAGCGTCAAGCGCGTCCAGCCGATAAACCAGGTTGAACAAATTTTTATGCGTCGCCGAATATCGCAACGTCATCAGCGGCTTGAACTCCGAAATTTTTTTCCGCGCAACGGGTCCTTCGACCGACTGCGGCTCGTCGATTATGACAATCGGTCTGACCTGCGCAATGACTTCAATCGGCACGCGGCTTTGAAATTCGTCCAGCGACTGCAACATTCGGCGGGCGTCGCTCGACCGCGCACTGAACGCTTGCACGTTGATTATCATCGCCCAAATTTTTACGTCGCCGACGAAACTTTGAATCGCCGACAAATTTTTTGAGCTGTAGACGAAATGCCGAATCCGCTCTCCGTATTCCTCCGCGAAATGTTCAGCCGTCACCGCGAACGTCTTGCGCACGCCCTCACGAATCGCCACGCTCGGCACGACGACGATAAATTTGCTCCAGCCGTAGCGACGATTGAGCTCGTACATCGTCTTGATATACGTATAAGTTTTGCCGACGCCCGTTTCCATCTCAATCGAAAAATTTCTGCCGTCAAGTTGCTCACTCGGCACAAGCCCGTTGCGTCGCTGAACGCCGCGCAGATTGGCAAGCAGTTGCCCGTCGTTGAGCTCGATTGGCGCGTTTGACCCGATTGCAAGTTCGTCGTCGCGGCTCAAGCTGAAATTCATCGACTGCCGCCGCTGTCCGCTGAACACGTCGCAAACTGCCGACGCCGCGTCCGCCTGAAATTGTTGGTGCTTGAATTGAAACTTCACAGGACATCAACCTCCGTATCGGGCGCGAACTGTCGGAAATATTCCAGCGCGTTGAGCTTGTCGGCTGACGTTGCAAACGACGCGTCGCGGAAGAAAATTTTCCTCGGTCGACGCGCCGCCAATTCGTGAATCAAATCCTCGCCGACGTTCGCCGCAAAGCACGCAATGACCTCGCCGCCGTAAATCAACACCTCGACGCCGCAAATCGTCTCGCTCGCCACGGGACAATCAATCGTCAAGCCGCGTTCAATCAGTGCGCCGAACAGCAAATCCCACGCGTCGCGGTCGAGCTTGATGTTCTCCACGTAGTCCAAAACAATTTCTCGCGTCCATACGGCGGGCGGCTCGATAAAGTTTGATTCGTCGACCTTGAACACGCGAAAGCCCGCGTCAATGTCGGGATTGGCGGACTTGAGCTTGTCGCCCGCACGTCGAATCCGTTCCCGCCCGATATCGCAAATTGTCGCGTAACCTGCGCGGCGTGCCTCGGAATTGTCAGCCGTCGCCTCCGCAAGCTGAATCATGATGTATTGCCGCCGACCGCCGTCTTGCGCGTTGAGTTCCATTACGGCTTGGGCAGTCGTCGCCGAGCCGCTGAAAAAATCCATAACGATTGAATCGCCATCCGTCGCCAGTTGCAAAATTTTTTTGATGAGCCGCGTCGGCTTAACGGTATCGAATCCCAAGCTCGTGCCCATCAACGTGTTAAGTTCGTCCTTGCCGACTTGAGCGGTGCCGACGACGTTTGCCGTCAGCAATGACCAGAACGGCGCGTATTGCCGGCTGTCGAGTTCGTCTTCGGGATAAACAGCCTTCTTGACGATGCCGTCGACAATCTCAACGCGTCCCGCCGCCTCAAGTTGCCGCGCAGTCTTTTCGCCGATTTTCCAGCGTCGACCTTCGCGAGGAGGTTGCCCAAGAATTTCAAACTTCATCGTGGAGCGACCGTAAGTCCCCGCGTCGGAAGTTTCGATAATTTCAAAGCGGCACGCGCCGAAGCGTCCTTTGTGCGGGTAAGTGGG
>JADEZP010000163.1 GCA_015206805.1 Quinella sp. 1Q7
GAGGCGGGCCAATATCTTTCCGCAATGTCGAGGATTGGCGGAACAAGCTCCTCGACGTTTTTTATTTTGCGCAGTCGCCAATCGTCGCCGCGCCTGTCGAACTCCAGCACGAAGTTCAGCACGCCGATCATTTGCCCATAGCTTGAGCCGTCGCCGACCATTTTAACGGCAAGCGTCGCTTTGTTGCCGGAAATATTTTCGTCTCCGATGTCGGCATTCACTGCGGCAAGCATTTTCACGAGCTCTGCGGCAAGAAAATTTATCGGCGTTTCGGCAAAAGTTTTGGCGTCGCGAAAAGTCCCGTCGAAGTAGGCGGCAATGACGCGCTTAATCAATCCGAGATGCACGCCGCGAAATTTGTCGTTGTACAGGCGCAGAATCCGCGAGCCGAATTTAAAGAACAAATCTTTCGGGTACAGCTTGTGGAATTTGTCGCAGTTGTCGGCAAGTACGTCGGTCGCCTCGTCATAAGCAACGTCCATAAGCTGTTGCAGGTCGACGCGGGCAAGAAAATTTTTTTCGTCGCGGGAATTTATCGCCGCCAAAATTTTCAGCAGTTCGTCGCGGGCAGTGTTCACGGTCAATCAGCTCCAATCGGAAAATTTTTTTGTAACATACGCCGCCGCCGCCGCAAATCCTTTAATCGCGTGCTTGACGAAGGGCGGGCGTCAATCTAAAATTTCGGCAAGGGGGCGATCTCATGAACGACGACAGATTTCAAAAAACTTCCGAGCCGAGCACCTACCGCGAAGGCGACGCGCGGTTTGATGTTACGTCGCTGTCGGAGGTCAAGGACGAAAACGGCAACGGCATCTTCCACATGACGACGCGCTTCAAATGGATACTCGGCTTGTCAATCGTGCTGCTGATTTTGTCGGGCGCGCTGATGTATGCGGCGTATCAAGACGCCATTGCCGCGCAGGTGTGGCAGATTGCGATTTGGTGCGTGTGCGCAGTGTTGGCGTTCTACTCCGTCGTGCGAAAGTCAATCGCGACGCTGGTGCTCAATTACGTTTTGTTCTTCGGCGTGTCGCTGATTCCGGCGTGGCAGTCGGCGCACGAAAACATTCAAGCGGTAATAAAATTATTTTTCGGATGAACAATCGCCTCAAAAAAAATCGACCGTCGAGCTGTCGGCGGTCAAATTTTTTTATGCGGCGGAATTTTTGAGCTTGGCGATTGCTGACATGATTTCCTGCGCGAAGGCGTCGAGAGAGTCTTTATCTTTGGTCGAGCCCGTGAATTTTATCGGCGCACCGTAAACGACGGCAAGTCGCGGCAAAAATTCTGCGCGGGAGAAAATTTTTTCGGTGTTGACGATTGCGGCGGGAATGACGGGAGCTTTCGTCATGGCGGCAATTAAGCTGACGCCCGCCTCCGCACGACCGAGCTTGCCCGTCTTCGAGCGAGTGCCTTCGGGAAAAATTCCGAAACAATTTCCGTCGCGCAGGAGTTTTACAGCGGTTTTAATGGCGGATTTGTCGGCGGCACCGCGTTTGACGGGGAAGACGTGCAGACTGCGGCAAACCCACGCCATAACGGGATTGCGGAAAAGTTCTTCCTTGCCCATGTAACAAATTTCGCGGTCAATGAACGTTCCCAGAAACGGTGGATCCCAGTTGCTGACGTGATTCGCCGCCAAAATGAACGCGCCGCTTGCAGGAATGTTTTCCGAGCCGATAACACGCGTCCGCAAAATCAGCCCGTACCAAAATCGGCACAGCACCTTGAAAATTTTGTAGAACATCAAACCTTACCTGCGAGCCGTAAAATTTCCGCGACGACCTCATCAATCGTCAAGCGCGTCGTGTCCAAAAGTATGGCGTCTTCGGCTTGAGCAAGCGGCGCAATTTCGCGCTCACTGTCCTGCTTGTCGCGAAGGGTGATTTCCGTTTCAATCTGCGCCAAATCTGCGGCGTGACCTTTCGCCTTGAGTTCGTCGAATCTCCGCCGTGCACGTTCCGCAACCGTCGCCGTCAAGAAAATTTTCAAGTCCGCATTCGGCAAAACCTGCGTGCCGATGTCGCGACCGTCCATTATCACGTTGCCGCGCGATGCCATTTGCCGCTGAAGTTCCGTAAGTTTTTGGCGAACGTAACCGACCTTTGCCACGAGCGACGCCGCGCGGCTGACTTCAGGCGTTCTAATTTGCGTCGTGACTTCGCGACCGTCAAGGAATACACGCGCCGATTCGTCAAGCTCAATTCGGATGTCGCGCGTCACGTCGACAATCAAGCTGTCGTCGACGGGCTTGCCGCTTTGCAGAACTTTCAGCGCGACGGCACGATACATTGCGCCCGTATCGATGTAAGTGTAACCGAGTTTTGCCGCGCAAATTTTCGACACGGTACTTTTGCCCGCGCCCGCAGGTCCGTCGACCGCAATAATTTTCTTCATGTAAAAACCTCCTGTCTGATTGTCGGAGAGCGATACAGCTAAGGGGCGCGCATGGACGCGCGCCCTGTCGCGGTGAGTTTCTTTGGACAAGCAAAGAAAAGTAGTTCACACATACAAAATTGAATTGAACGTTCGGACGGCTCAACCGGTTGCCACGCGCCGCAACTTGCCAACGCGCCTAATCTAACACCCGCGCAGATTTTTGGCAACGTCGCTTATTGTTAGTTGAAAACTTTTCGTGATATAATCGCCGCAAAAATTTTCGGAAGGGCAACACGTATGATACGGATTAACAAAGCGGCACTCGAACTTGCGGCGATATGCGCGGCAGGAATATTTTTAAACGTGTTCGGCGCGGCAGTGGCAACGGCACTTCGCCTGCAGATGTATCTTGATACGACGGGCACAATTTTTGCGGCGGCATTGGCGGGATATTTGCCGGGCATTGCCGTCGGATTCTTGACGAATTTGCTGGGAGCATTCGTCACGGACGCGGAAATTTACTACAACACGGTAAGCGTCTTGCTTGCGGTGCTGACGGCGTTTTTGGCGGGCAA
>JADEZP010000164.1 GCA_015206805.1 Quinella sp. 1Q7
TCGCGGCTCTTTCGTTTACGAGTCGTACAAATATTTCGGCTTGCGAGTAGAAATCAGCAAGAAGCTTAAGGGGCACGGCTGGCAAGTCTTACCAAAACGCTGGATAGTGGAGCGGACTTTTGCCTGGCTCAATCACTCCCGCCGACTTAGCAAAAATTATGAGCTAACAATATCTTCTGCTGAGACTTTGATTAAAATTTCTCATATTCATACTTTACTTAAGCGTTTGTGAACACCTGTTCTAAAGGTTCATTTTGATTGCCTCAATGTAGATGGCGCACAATTCTTTCGGGTAATGTTTTTTGTAGTGCCCCAGATAAAGATTAAGTTCGCCCTGCGACGGCATGTAAGCCCAGCGCAGAATCAGCGACAAGAAAACGTTTTCGATATTGTCGCGCGTCTGCTGATTGATTTGGAACGCACCGATGTTCGGGTAATTAAATTTGGTGCTGTTGAAGTCCATTGTGAAGTTCAAAAATTTTTCCGCCGTCACCGAGCTGAACAAAACGGTCGTTGCGTGCGCATTGACGTCTTTACCAATCTGATTAAACGCCACGTCATGCAGTACGACAATCGCATTGTCCGTCAGATACGGCAAGACGGCAAGGAAGTCCAAACCTTCGCCGGGCATTGAATGCACCGTATCCAAAATCACAAAGTCGATGTCTCCGCCGATTCCGTCAATGACTTGCGGCAGGTACGTTCCGAGATGAAACGCATGCGTGCCGCGCAGTTCGCCGAAAATTTTTTCCTTGGCGAACATTGCCAAAAAGCCCGAAGGCTTCGACGGGTCGCGATAAAATTTTGCGGCGGCGTCGACGGAATGCATTTCATACGGCGCGCCGATGTCTTCAAGCGTTTGCAAGATTATCGCAGTGGTTGCTCCGCCCGCAATGCCGACTTCCAGAATTTTTTTCGGGCGAATTTTCTTCAGCACGCCGCACAAAAACGACGACTCGAATTCGGACATTTCGGGTTCGCGATAACCTTGCGGGCTCACGAATTCGGGGAGCTTCGGCAAAATTTTTCGGCGCGGCTCAAAGTCCAAAGGTATCGCGTTAAGGTGAATCATACGGCGGAAATTTCCTCCTGCGTCAGTGACTTCAAGCCCTTGCTCTGCAGGAGCGATTCGGCTTTTTTGGTATCGTTGACGCGAAAAATCATGTAAGCGCGTTCTTTGCCCGCGAAGGCGTACATATACTCGATATTGACGTTCGCCGCGCTGAATTTCTGCAACAGTTTGTTGAGGTCGCCCGCCTCGTCGGCAATGGCGTAGGCAAGCACGGGCGTAAGTGTCGCAACGAAATTATTTTCCTTGAGCACGGTCGTCGCCTCGAAAACGTCATTAACCAGCATGCGCACGATACCGAATTCGTTTGTCTCGGCAAGGCTCAAGGCGCGAATGTTGATATTATGCGCGGCAAGGACTTCGGTCAGATTGTTCAGCGTGCCGGGCTTATTTTCAAGGAAGACGGAAACTTGATTGACGCTCACGTTTACACACCTCCGTTAAATTTTGCGCGTGTCGATGACGCGGACGGCTTTGCCTTCGCTGCGGGTAATGGTTTTCGGCGCGACAAGGGTAACTTTCGCCTTGATACCGAGCATTGAGCGCAAGCCGTCTTCGAGAACTTTGCGGCGGGCTTGAACTTCGCCGACGTTATCGGTGAACATATCGGGCGTCAATTCGACCTTGACCTCGAACGTGTCGGTATTGTTGACGCGCCCGACGATGATTTGATAGTTCGCCGCGTAGCCGTTGTTCATGAGGACAGTCTCAATCTGGCTCGGGAAGACGTTTACGCCGCGAATAATCAGCATATCGTCCGAACGACCTTTAGGCTTGGTCATGCGGACATGCGTCCTGCCGCAGGAACATTTTTCGCGGGTAAGCGTGCAAATATCGCGGGTACGGTAGCGAATCAGCGGGAATGCTTTTTTGTCCAGCGCGGTAAAGACGAGTTCACCTTGCGCGCCTTCGGGAAGAACTTCGCCCGTGTCGGGATCGATTATTTCGGCAAGGAAGTGGTCTTCCTGAATGTGCATGCCCTGTTGAGCTTCACACTCGAAGGCGACGCCGGGACCGCTTATTTCCGTCAAGCCGTAGATGTCGTAAGCTTTGATGCCGAGAGTTTTTTCGATGTCGCGGCGCATTTCCTCCGACCACGCTTCCGCGCCGAAGATACCGATTTTCAGCGGGATGTCGTCGGGACCGTAGCCCATTTCCTTGAGCGTTTCGCCGAGATAAGCGGCGTAGCTGGGCGTGCAACAAAGTATCGTCGCCTTCAAGTCCATGATGAACATAATCTGTCGTTCGGTGTTGCCGGAGCTCGTCGGGATTGTCAAGCAACCGACCTTGTGACTGCCGCCGTCAAGTCCGGGACCGCCCGTGAACAATCCGTAGCCGTAGGAGACTTGGCAAACGTCGTCGGCAGTGCCGCCCGCCGCGCAGATTGCCCGCGCCGTGCAGTCCTCCCAAATGTCAAGGTCGCCCTGCGTGTAAAATGCGACGACGCGCTTACCCGTGGTGCCAGACGTCGATTGAATGCGCACGCAGTCACGCAACGGCACGGCAAGCAGTCCGTAAGGATACGCCGCCTTTAAATCCGCCTTCGACAGGAACGGGAGCTTGCACACGTCCGCCGCCGATTTGATATCGTCGGGCGTCACGCCGTGTTCCTCCATTTTGCGCCGATAGTAAGGCACGTTGTCCCAGACGTAACGCACCTGCGCGGGCAACAGCTCGTCTTGCAAAGCGTGTATCTTTTCAATCGGCGCGCACTCGATTTCCGCTTGGAAGTAATGGCTCATTAAAACTACCTCTTTCCGTGAAACGTTCAGCCGAAATTCGTCCATAAACAGCGCAACCCTCAAGGCGGTCGCGTGACCGATGCTTGAGGGTTTTTGTGCCGACGCGGGCAAAATATTCGGTCGTGGCAATTAT
>JADEZP010000165.1 GCA_015206805.1 Quinella sp. 1Q7
AAGAGCGTAAATCAGATTAGCGAAAGTATCGGCAAGGCGATTATCGGCAACTTGTTTCTCATCGACGAGAAAGGCATAGTCGGAGACATCAGCCGCTGCGCTTGCAAGCCCATTTTTAGTGGCGTCGAAGGAGCGAATGATTTTTTCGCAGCCGACGGCAGACGCTCCCAAATACAGAGCGGTAGTTTTGCCGGCACGGGTCGGAGCATAGATATAAAGTAGGAAGTTTCGTTCGCCTAAGATTTTGAGTAAAATAGGAGCGACAGCCGCCGCAACAATAAGTCTTGCGACGGGATATTTTTTTGTTAGCTTGTAAATTTTTTTCCAATTGTCAAGACTGCCGACTTGCTTTAAGTGTTTAGCAAAGTCACTGCGCACGTCATCAACTTTGACGCTGATATTTTTGTCTTCCTCTGTAACAGAGAACTCGCGCCGCGGATCAACAAAGCAATCTTTACCGTCGAAGTTATGCCAACCACAGCGTGAAACATTGTAGGCTCCGCAGGACGCGTGCCGAATTCGTCGCGCATTTTGAGCAGAGTTTTCGCGGCGATTTTTTTAAGCGTGCCCTTCCAACCGCCGTGCGCCAAACCGATTGCGCCGTTCCGCACGTCGACGAAAAAAATCGGCACGCAGTCGGCAAAGCAAAGCATGAGCGGCAATTCGGGCGTATCGGTAATCAGCGCGTCAGTTTCGGGAATCGAGTCGGCGTAATTGGCGCAACCGCAACCGCGATAATTTTCGTCGACGCGAAAAATTTTGTCGCCGTGAACCTGATTGGGCGTAACAATGTCGTTGAGCGTGAAGCCGAGCGACTGAACGAATTTTTTCCGATTGGCAAGAACGTCTGCGCTTTCGTCGCCGACATGCAACGCAAGATTGAGACTGTCGAAGGGCGGCTTGCTCACTCCGCCGAGGCGCGTCGATACCGCATGCGTAACCAAATCGGTCGGGAACGCCGAAAACTTTCCAAGCCAAAGATTATTTTCCGTGCGTCTCAAAAAATAACTCATAAAAATTTTCCTCCAAAATTCTACGGTAATGTCGGAATATTTTTCGCGACCGCCGAATTGTGAACGATTTCTTCGATGCGCTGATCGATTACAAGTTCCTGCTTGTGCAAACTCGCCGCCGTATCCAAATCCGCCGCGCTGTTTTCGGTTATGCCTTTGATATACGACTGCCACGCCAAAATCGTTACGCGCGTCGACTCCTTGCGCAGTTCCGCCAAAAATTGTGCGCCCTGCGGTATCGGCACTTCGTCCAATTCTTTTTGCCGCGCCTCAAGCGAAGCAATGATCGTGCCCGTGATGTAGGCGGAAGTTTCCGCGCGTTGTTGCGTCGTCATGATTCCGTACGGCGATTTCTGCAGGGAAATAAAAACGTCCTGCTGACCTTCAAAGCGGCGATTGTAACGGAAAACAATTTCCTCCGTTGCGTCAATATAGTCCGCCAAATTTTTCCTCAGCGACGGCGACACGGCGTCGAGGTATTCGCGGTAATTGTCGACGGTAACGACTTTCCAATCACTGCCGCTCAAGTTGAACGTAAAGCCAGGCAACTTCATCTTGCGCCCGAAAATTTCAAGCTCCGAGCCGCCGACGTTGAAACTTTCGTTCGCCAAATCTTTAAGCGTAACCTTCAGCACAAACGGCGTCTGCGAATAATCTTCCACGACGTTGAAAGTTGCGGTCGCCTCTTCGCCGTGATGTTCCACGCCCTCAAGCCCGACAAACGACGTGTGGCGAATCAGCGAACGGTCAAGCAACAAATCGTAATCAATGCCCAGTTGCCGCCCCTGGAGGATTTCGCCGGGCAATGTCCATTCGCGCTTGTCAATGTAAGTGTCGAGAACTTTAACCGCGCCTTGACACATTTGCCGTCGAATCAGCACGTAAAAATTTTCAAACAAACTTCGCTCGCTGTCCGAAAGTTGCGTGTCGTACTTGAAAAGATCGCTCGTCAAATCGTCGTAGGCCTTGAGCGTTACGGATTTTAAATCGACGTGGCGGCGAAAAGTTGCGGCGTCGCCGGCGCGGTAAGCCTCAACCATTTCCTGCATTGCGTATTCGGGCGTTTCGGTGTAAACCGAAAAGTACAGGAAAATTCCCGTCAAAATCGACGCGACCAGGAACAGCGCAATCATTCGCTCTTGGCGTCGTCGCCTGCGCCGTGCCGCCAAACGCATTCTCCATGTATAATCGTCCATGTCTAACCCCTGAAAAATTTTTTGAGCGCGACAATAGCTTCGTAGTCGGCGGCGTCGCAGTGAAGCGGCGTCACGGAAACGAAACCTTCCTGCGCGGCGAAAATGTCTGTGCCTTCGCCCGCGTCCAAGTCGCAAATCGTCCCGCCGATACGGAAAAATTTTCGTCCCGCGTCGTCGGTGCGGCTCATGAAGGCGTTAAGATAATCGCGTTTGCCAAGGCGCGTGCTGACGAATTCGGCGGTACCCGTGCGGAATTTTTTCGGGAAGTTGACATTGTGCAAGAAAGGTTCGTTCGTGGCGGAGAAAATTTTTTCCAGGTAATCGGCAGTGGCGTCCGCCGCAGTGTCGAAGCTCAATTCGGAATTTTTATCCAGCGACACGGCAAGCGACGGGATATCATGCAGAAAACCTTCCAACGCCGCGCCGACCGTGCCCGAATACAAAACGTCCGTGGCAAGATTCGCGCCGTCGTTTATGCCGCTTATTATCGCGTCGAATTTGTCGGAAGTCATACCCTCCAGAAAAATTTTGACGCAATCGGTCGGCGTGCCGTCGAAAGTCCAAGCCTCGCAGTCGGCGTCGAAACGTTTGTACTCAACCTCGCGCCGAATGCTTAGCGAGTGCCCCATGCCGCTTTGCTGATTGAGCGGCGCGGCAATCGTCACGTCGTGCCCGCGAGCCTTGAGCGCATTTGCCAACGCCCACAGTCCCGCGCCGTGAATCCCGT